>JAJPJH010000021.1 GCA_021324335.1 Gammaproteobacteria bacterium | reverse complement strand
TAATTTAAATTCAGCTAATGCAGATTATGTGATTCGCACTTTAAAAATGGCTGCTTCTTTATGTTATGGCGAAAAAAAACAAGCTGATGCGATTGTGACTGGGCCAGTACATAAAGGTATCATCAATGAAGCGGGTATTCCTTTCACGGGTCACACTGAATTTTTTGCTCAATACTGCCGTGTACCGCAAACAGTAATGTTGTTTGTCGTCGATCATCTGAAAATTGCATTAGCGACAACGCATTTACCATTATCCCAGGTACCAAAAGCTATCACAAAAGAACAGTTACGTTTAATCATTACAACCCTACACGCTGGATTAAAACAGCAGTTTTGCATGGAATCGCCACGAATCGCTATCTGTGGACTTAATCCGCATGCAGGTGAAGGTGGTCATTTAGGACATGAAGAAATAACCATTATCACACCCCTGCTTGATGAATTACGGAAACAAAATTACGATTTAACCGGGCCCTTGCCCGCTGATACGATTTTTACGGCTAAGCATTTAGAACAAGCCGATGCGGTGCTTGCGATGTATCATGATCAAGCCTTGCCGTTGGTGAAGTATATTGGCTTTGGGCATGCGGTGAATGTGACATTGGGATTACCGTTTGTGCGGACGTCGGTGGATCATGGGACAGCGATTGATGTAGCAGGCACGCAGGAGGCAGATGCAGGGAGTATGAGGGCGGCGGTGGCGTTAGCAATTAGAATTCTCACTTAGCAGACTAATCACATTTTTCATATGAAAAACGTGATAATTTTCACATTTTTCATATGAAAAACGTGAAATCCATCACGTTTTCTGATATCCTATCTGTATCTCTTATTCTTAATTATCATTTAACCTATTGATATGAAAAGATATTTATATAAGCAATTACTTGAATGGAAAGCATCTCCCAATCGTAAACCTTTAGTTTTACGAGGCGCTCGCCAGGTAGGTAAAACATTTTTACTTAAAACATTTGCTCAACAAGAATACCGTTCCTTTCTTTATTTGAATTTTGAGGAAGATCCCAAGTTAGACAGCTTGTTTGCGAACAACCTTAAACCAGCCACCATTTTAGAAAATATAAGCACTTACCTAAATTATGATATCCAACCTGAAGAGACGCTTCTGATTTTTGATGAAATACAAGAATCTCCCTCTGCATTGAATAGCTTAAAATACTTTCAAGAACAAGCAGCCCAATTTCATATTGCTGCAGCTGGCTCCTTATTAGGCATAAAACTTGCAAATACTAAAGGTTTTCCTGTCGGAAAAGTAACCTTCATGGATCTTTACCCTCTTTGTTTCTTTGAGTTTTTAGAAGCACTAGGAAAAAATAAACTATCTGATTTTTTAAAGCAGATAAAAGAGTTTAAAGAAATCCCCGAACCCATTCATCAAGAGCTAATTTCCTTATTAAAAAAATACTTGTTTACAGGAGGCATGCCAGAAGCTGTAGCTGAATATACAAGAAGTAACGACTTATCATTGGTTAGAAAAATCCAAAAAGACATCCTTGATGCTTACATCCTAGATTTTGCTAAACATGCACCACCTGAACAATTAATGAAAATTACGCAAATATGGCAATCTATTCCTAATCAACTTGCTAAAGAAAATAAAAAGTTTATTTTTGCTGCCTTAGGCAAAAGCGCAAGAGGAAGGGAATATGAAACTGCGATTCAGTGGTTAACAGATGCTGGCTTAATTTATAAATCACACAATATTTCTGTACCAAAACTTCCTTTATCACATTTTGTTAACAATGCGTTTAAAGTTTTCTTGCTCGATGTAGGGTTACTTGCTGCAATGAGTAACGTTCCGAGTCAAATGGTAGTAGATGCGAATAATCTATTCTCGGAATTTAACGGTGCCTTTACTGAAAATTTTGTTGCTCAGGAACTTGTAGCAAATCAGTATCAGCTTTATTACTGGACGAGTGAAAATATAGCGGAGGTAGATTTTATTATTGAACATGCAATGGAAATTTTTCCTTTAGAAGTTAAATCAAATGCTTCTCGCAAGAAAAAAAGTTTGATTACCTATGGTAATAAATATCAACCCAAGTGGTTATTACGAGCTTCGTTAATGAATTTACGAAAAGATGGTGAAATTTGTAATTTTCCCTTATATCTTATTAGTCGATTCTCGCATTTACTCACTAAAAAATAATCGACTTTTATTTTACTTCCTATTGAAAAAGGCTACTAGTTAGGTATCATTTTGCAATAGGAAGTAAGATACAAGGGGCGACGGGCACGAAAACAACTAAGTATCCAAAAATAGAATTTACCGTAAGTAAAATTCTTTTTTGATTTTTAACATAAGAACCAAGCTTTTTAGCTAAAATCTTACGATTGTATTCCCTAAGAACCTATGAAATAATTCCTAAAGTAATTATTTAATAGGAATATATCGTATGGGTGCTAAGCATTACCAGATACCTCATCTAGAAGAAGACGTTTTGGTACACAATCTCAAACAACTTATGCATAATGCCCATATTAATGAAGCTGAATTAGCTCGTCAAACCAATATTCCGCAGCCCACATTACATAAAATTTTAGCAGGTAATACAATCGATCCAAGAATTTCAACATTAAAACTATTAGCAGATTATTTTAATATTTCTCTTGATGAACTATATTTATCTCCTCAGGATTTTAATCATCAAGTAAAGACGAAAACTCAAACTATTCCAATTATCTCCTGGTCAGATTGTATCAAAAGTCTATCGTATATAAGCTCTCTTTCTCAAACTAACTGGGATAAATGGTTAGTTACAGAACCTTTAACTAAACATGCTTATAGTTTACTTAGCAAACCTTCTATGGAGCCACACTTTCCAAAAAATACCATTTTAATTATTAGCCCCGACATCACTCCCTCTGATGGAGACTTTGTCGTAGTACATTACGAACGAACCGAAGAAGCAACCTTAAGAGAATTAATAATAGATGGACCAAACAAACTACTGGTTCCATTAAGCTCAAATATAAACCAAGACCCATTAAATGAGCATATTAAAATACTAGGAGTATTACTTCAATCACGCTTTGCTTATCATGGTAGATAAATATTATTCTATAATACGCAGTGTTGAACGCTTGTTCATTATGTTATCCAAAGTATGTTGACCTGTTCTTTCATCAACCTGTATTGATTTTTCTATACTAATACCTGCTAATATCCCTATATAACAAGCTTGGCTAGGATCGAACTTGGAAATAACATGCTGAGCATTAGCGATTGTTACAGGGTGCTCCAGAAATTCTCGCTTTTGCTTTCGATCAATGTAACCAATTTTCCCATCTCGATTTTGAAAAACGATTTTATATTGACTTCCATTATCTTTCAGGAGAAATGACATACTCTTCGCTTTTTTTAATGCAATACCTTTCTTAACCGAAGTCCTTAAAACCCTACCAAAATATCCACCTAACAAACAAGCGTCCCAGGGGGTTAAATCATTGATTATAGTGTTTATCGCTATAGCTTCTGATAAGCTACATCGCAAAAATACACCTTTATTCCTAATATGAAAAACAACTTCTTGTGTTTGGGTGTTAATTTCAGCAATCCGATATCCTCGGAGTTCTGATAATAGTATTTTAATTTTTTGAAAAAAAACTTTTACTATTTTTACCATAACATTTTTTAGTTAGTTATTATAATAAGACAATTTATTCACATCGAGTATTTCAGGATTGGCTAAAAATGAATTATTACTTAATAAAATGTTTTGAATATTATTTACTAATTGAACAGCTACATTAGTCAATGCTGTATTTGTGGTGCCTGCAATATGCGGTGTTAAAATAGCTCTCTTGCATCCTATGAGCGGGGATTGAAACTTGGCTCCTTCATTTTCAAAAACATCAAAGGCCACTCCCACCAACTTAGAATCTAATTTTTGTAATTCTTTCGCTACTGCTTCTTCATCAACAATTTCACCTCGGGCAGTATTAATGAGATAACTTCCATTTTGCATCGAAGCTATTTCTTTTTCACCTATTAATCGCTTAGTTGAAGAAGTTAGAGGTAAGTGCAAAGAAATGATATTAGCCTTAGAAATTAAGTTATGTAGAGTTGGAGAAAACTCTATCCCAATCATATCATTATCTTTTGGCTGCGTTCGCGCATAAGCAATTACATGCATGCCTAATGCTTTTGCTTTCATACTCACAGCTCGACCAATATGACCAAACCCGATAAGGCCTAAAGTTTTCTCGCTTAACTCCTCTTGGGGTGGGATTGAATATTTTGACCACATTTTATCATGCGAAAATTGATTATATTCGATGAGGCTGCGAGTTAAATTAAATATTTGCGCCATGACAAATTCAGCTACGGCATTAGCATTGGCTCCAGGGGTATAAGTAACAGCAACGCCTTGTTCCGTAGCTGTTGCCAAATCGATATGAGAGATTGTACTTCCTGCTTGGCCAAGTATTTTGAGTGGCTGTGTTTGATTGGATGCTGTTAAGGTCCGAAGTAATGGCTGATCAAATGGTACATTCAAACGAGTTGTAATGATAGTATACCCTTCTGCTTTTTTTATATGTTCAATAAATTCTGACCGATTTAAAGGGTTAACTTTCACCTGCATAACATTCGGATAGTGCTGCCTTAACCATTCACAATCCTCAAATGGTAGCTGGAAATTATTAATAGTTAATTGGATATCAGGAATTTTTTGCCAGGTCTTTAACGTTGCATGTAACGCCTTACCAGGAGCAGTATTTAAAATCAAAACGCGGAGCGACGATAGCATATTTCGTGAGAATAATTTATACATCATATGATACCTATTTATTTTCACTCACTTGAAAAGGATTTAATATTGGATTAAATTCATTGCCCACCCCTACCCGTTTAAGCAAGGAAACAATTATTGCTATTGGGGTACTAAAAAAAGCGGTAGAAATAATTTTTAATAATGCAGACCATATAACTAGATGGATAACAAGCTTATAATTCGAATGAGTTTCCCAAGAACTCATTAATCCTGACATAATAATTGAAGCAGCGATTACAGAAAAGACAATCTCTCCTATAGCAGAAGAGCCTATACTTCGCAACCAGAAAAATTGACCTCTTAATAAAAATTTCCACCGAAGCAAAAACTTAGTATTGACATACCATCCAAAAATAATTGCTAATAAATGAGCAGAATATATAAAGGGTAAATGACCTAATACCAATGAAAAAGCTGAAGAGCCAAGCCAACCAACTGGAGAAGGAAAATGAAGGATTACCATTGCTGCGATCGCAAATATTAATTCACTCAACATAGCAGACCAGAAAATTATCCTCGATATCTTATAACCGTAAAGCTCAGCGATCATATCATTAAATAAAAACCAAAAAGGAGCCACCATAGAACCAGCACTAATTGAGCCAACAGGAGTAGCAACAAGCTTCCCTACAATGATAATTGCTAAAATTTGGGTTGAAGAGTATAAAATAGCTAAGAATATTAATACACTTTGAGATAACTGCTGCTTAAACAATAATTGATTTAACCTTTCCTTTTTTGCATTCATGGAAGGTATTTCACCTGGCGCTTGTTGAGTAATCCTTAATATGTTCCCACTCATATTTTTATTTTCCTTTAGTTGAGGTTTTGAATAGTAAATAAAGAACCCTATTTATTCAACCGATAGCATAAAGAATTACCCTTAGATAGCGGAAACAATTCATATAATGATTTTAATATTACTTTTGTAATTTTTATGTTGACTTAATATTCTTTTTTGATAGTATTAAAATACTTTTTGAATGGAGTAACTATGAAGAAGCCATTGCTAATTTATGCGGCCCTAACAGGATCAAAATACTCAAAAGAATCAAATCAACATGCCCCTCAAGGTGTACCAACCATTCCTTATTCCTATGAAGAGGCTCTCGAAGATGCAAAAGAGTGTTACCGATTAGGCGCCCGATTAATTCATGTACATTCTCGAGGGAATAATGGCGAGCATCTAATGGATACTAAATGGTATTCTAAATTTGGGCAGCAAATTCGTAAACTTTATCCTGATATTAGTCTCTGCTTTGCAACAAGTCGTACAGGCCACGTAGCAAAACAAATCGGAAAACGCCTGCAAGCTTTATTAAATTCAGGAATGCCTGAAATGGAAGCATTCATTAATGCGGAATTCGAGCGAATCGCTTATTTAGAGACAGACAACATCACATCATTGCCAGATTATATTACGGCTTTTACCGCAACAGAAGTAAAAATGCTCGATAATACGCTCGAGACTGGACATGTTAACGATGTAGAATCTCCTGAAAAAACTCGCCAATTTTTTGAAACACTTATTTCGGAGACTAATAAACGAGGGATAAAACAAGAAATTGAAATTACCACTTTAAACAGCTTAGATTTAATTGAAAAAACAGAATATTCAACGCATTGGGGGCAAAAACCAAGCATTGTTTTTTTACCAGGTTTCACTAAATTTTTTCCTTTTTCAACTGAAACATTAGATAACATGATATTGCGTGCCAAGCGATGGTTAGATCAGATAGGTGGTGGTCTAATTACACTTGGACGAGTGTTATCTCACAACGATGATTCTATTTCTGCTCGCCAAGAATATATTAAATACTCTCTACATAATCCGCATATAAATGCTATTCGAGTTGGTATTGAGGATAGTCCATTTTGGGGAAATCAAATTTTGTCAAACCCGCAATTAGTCCTCCAGACAGCCCAATTAATTAAAGAATATGGCGGCGATATTAATTTAAACCCTAAACTCTAATCAAATTATTTATTTTATACATCAAAAGGAAAAATATATGTATATAGAAAAAATCCAAAGCTCACCAAGCCCCTCATTTTATAAAACATCTCAAATTATAAAAAATAATACTGTAAAGCTAGAAAGTGCTATATGGGTATCACCAGTACGTTTATACTTAACTCTTACTACCATGCTTAACGATATTGTTTGGAAAAAGGAACCTAATTTCCGATTCATTCACGAGGAAATAAATCGTTTTATTAATTGCCCTAATAATGAAAATTTTAAGGAATTAAAAAATATTTTATCCATACAACTTGAAAACAATTTGAAAGAAAAAATAATCAGATTATTTAGCTTATATCCACTACTCTTAAATATCTCAATAAAAACAGCTTTAATCCATAAAAAGATGAAAATTGGATACAGAAAAATAAAAATTAATCCTCTGGAAACTCCAATTAAAATGCATTTGGGATTGTATGGAAAAGAAACAGAACCAAGCAGCGAAGAATTAATTATCGCATTATCTGAGTTATCTGAAGGATTAGAAAAAATAGATACAATAGAAAATATTAAAAAATTAATTGAAAATGTATGGTTATCCTCATCAAGCACAAACCACTTCGATGAAGTATCGATGCAGTTATTTTATGCTAATCAAATTTATTGGAATTTTAATAATGTCGTAAGAGATATAAAAAATCAGCTTATCACTGAAGATAAAAATCTACTTGATTTAGGAAAATGGCTTGATTGCTACACATGGCTCACAACTGATCGTGATGGTCGACCACATGATACCAACTCAAAGACACTAAAATTAATTGAAATTTTAGAAGTCGCTATTAGAAATAATTATATAAAAGAGTTAAATGAAATTTTCCTATTAACATTAGATAGAAATATTAAGGAAATTATTAACAGAATTCCAAAAAACATTGACAATTCCTATAAATCACCAAATGAATTAATATTTGATCTTGAAAAATTAAAAAATAAAAATCATTTAATAGAAGAAATAATTATAAAAATAAAAATATTCGGTTTCCATTACCTTAAACTAGAATTTAGAGATAATGCAAAAATGTTTTCAGAAGTAATAAATACATTACTAGAACCTAGAATAATAGAAATAATAATCGGTGAAAAAAATACAAATTATGAAAAACTTAATCAAGAAAAAAAGATATCCTTACTAACAGCATTACTAAAATCTGATAATAAAATGCTAGTAAAAAATATTAGGGAAAATTATCTTAAAAAAAATTTATCTACCTATCAAGAAAAGTTAAATCTTTACAAGAATAAAGATTATATTGAATTAATGGATATTGATCCTGATTATATCAAACAAGTAAATGTTGAAAGCACATTGGGGCGTTTTAATTTAATGAGTAAATACCAGGATAGGCTGCATGTTCATGCTATTGCAGAAACATCTGGCCCAGAAGATGCGCTTGCTCTTTTATTTTTAGCCAAGATAAGCAATGGAACTACAAATTATATTGATATCGCGCTTCAACCTGAAGACTCAAATGGAGCAGTCACCATTATTAGTATGATTAAAACCCTTTACCAGAATCCTATTTACCGCGACCATATTCAAAAAAGAGGAAACAAACAATATATTATTTTTGGTCCGAGTGATACAGGTAAACAAGGCGGAAAAGCTATGCATATGGCAAATATGCAAATTGCTCAAATTCATAGAATAATTGCAAATCAATATAATATTAATCCTGTTATCCATGTGATTGTTGGTTATGAACATGCCAGATGCAACGGTCATCTTAAAGATATATTAGATGGTTATGGAACATTAAATCAAAGTGAAAGCGAATATATGATGGCTGGATTAAACGAAATGCGTAGCCAATTATTAACCTCTAAACAAGTGACTTATTTTTTAAGCGACCTTTTTTTTACTCATATCAACTATCACCCTGTGCAAGATTATCCAATTAAAAAAAGAGAGAAAAAATTTAGATTTTGGTTAAAAGTTGTAGATAGATATCAGCGATTCTTTCATAATCACTATTGTTTACCTAACTTATTACGTAAAATTGCACGATTCGATATTATTAATGCAACAGCAAAAGGCACAAGGCCACCCTCAAGGATTTTAAATACTAACAGCTTAGAGGATTGCCCTTCAGCCATTAGAGCCATACCATGGTCACGTGCATTTTTACTAGCTGGCATTCATTGTGAAGTTATTGGATCAGGATATTTAAATAAATTATCTCCAAAAAAATTACATCATCTGTATTTAAATGAAATTGATTTTCACCGTTATGTTCACCATATTGCGTATGGAATTGCAAGAACAGATATGGACTTTGCATGGAAAACAGCTGATGAAAATCGACCAAACAATATGATAATTAAGGATTTGGCAATTAAATTTGAAATGAATAACGAAAATATATCTTATTTAAACATGTTAGCATGGATTGACCGTGAAATAGATCTAGCGAGTAAATTTGTTTATAAAGCTATTCATGGATCTACGCCGAAAGGTAATGTTGATCGCATGTCATTATTGCAACATATTAACCCTGCATTATTTGAAGAGGTTTCATTAAGAGATAAAATATTCATTTTTCATAAAGCTCTATTAGCTGATAGCCGAAATCGACCTGAGATACTTAAGGAAAAATATATCAAAGATTTATTTACCGGAGCACTTACTATTTGTAATACTTCTTTAAGTATCATGCATCCTGAGAGTGTCAATACTTTAAATTGGAGCAGGTTCGTATAATGAAATCTTCAAATAACCAGTCAGCCACGCCTTTGAAATCAAGGCGTGCTGACTTACAATTAATTGTAATTTTATGTTTAGTAGTGAGCGTAGGAAGATTTTCTATGGATTCTTATTTACCATCATTGCCTGCCATTACTACCTTATTCAAAACTATACCTGAACAAGTACAATTAACATTGACTTGCTATTTTTTAGGCTACGGTATTAGCCAGTTTTTTTATGGTCCACTTTCAGAAAAATACGGAAGGCGAAATATTCTATTAGTGGGTATGTTAATTTTTTTAATAGGAAGCTATTTTTGCGCGACTGCATCTTCGATAAATATATTAATATTTGGCAGATTTTTAGCAGGGATTGGCGCAGGAGCTAGCGGGGTTTTAGCTCGTGCAATTGTGACCGATTGGTTTCCTAGTGAATCAGTAGCCATTGCTTGGGCTCATGTCACAACAGCTATTGTAATCAGTCTTATTATTGGACCTATCGTAGGCGCAATCGTTCAACAACATTTAGGTTTTAGATATAATTTTTGGTTAAGTATAATATATGGTTTGTGCGTCCTAGTAATTTTAACACGTTGGCTTCCTGAAACACATTTGAACCGACAGAAAGAATCAATACATATCAAAAAAATTATTTATTCCTATTTAAATATTCTTCAAGACGCGAAATTTATTATTTACATTACTTGCTCAACTTTAGCATTTTCCGCACTCGCTATTTATTTTCAATTAAGTCCGTTCATTTTTATAAATCAATTTGGTTATAACCCTATCTCCTATGGTTTGGTATTACTTTGGATAGCTTTTAGTTATATTTTTGGTGGCCAAATAATTAGAATTTATAGCAAAAATATTAATCCTCATTCTATGATCAACTATGGTGCAGCCCTTATTTTCATATCTAGCTTAATTTTAGTTTCATGGAACACTGTAAACCTAATCTCTGGATCTATTTCAGTATTTTTTGCGTCTTTCATATTTGTAGTTGGCGCAAGAATTATTATACCAACTGGATTGGGTGCTGGCCTTAAACTATATCGTAACATCGCAGGTTATGCCTCGGCTTTATCTGGAGGAGGGCAAATGTTAGGGAGCACTTTAGTAAGCTATCTTGTTGCTCAAATTTTTGGGGGAACTTCATTGTATCGTCTAGCTTTTACACTACTTTTTTTAAGTATAACTATTAGTCTATTGCTCTTAAGTATCAAAATTAAAATGAAAGATTCAGAATTCTAGTGAATTAAATTCATTTTGCCATGAATACTCTACCTCTGCCTATCCAACTCCACATTCACATACTTCTGAAACTCAAGCGGCCTCGCAATCAACGGAAACACATCAAACGCTCCAAACGCATTCAGCGACACTGTCCCAAAATTTAATAACTGCCCTACTATACTCTGATCCACATTCACCCGCGCAATCGCATTTAATCGAGTCTCATTCGTATGCCTAACAAAAAACCCTTCCCGCATCATCACGCGTTTATTTGTCACTGCAAATTCCGACGTCACATATTCCAACAAGGTATAGGCCCAGAAAATAGATACCACAACAAACGGCACCCAAACTACTCTGATTAAAATAAAATTATGCAGCATATACGGGATGATAAAAAATAGCGCCACGGTTAGCAGCATAGGATAAAAGAAAATAATCTTATGTTTTCGAGTGCGAAAAAGAATTTGCTCATCAGGCACTAAATTTCTATCAATATAACTCATCGCTTAGTTCCTTTTTAATACGGCCATCGTCAACCGATTAACAGACACTAATTTTCCCGCTTCATCTTTAATCTCAATTCCCCATACTTGCGTACTTTTACCCAAATGAAAAGGCCTTGCCGTCCCAATGACATTTCCCTCTCGCACAGCACGGATATGGTTGGTATTAATATCTAGCCCCACGCAATAATACTGCTCATAATCTACACAATACTGCGCGGCATTACTGCCTACTGTCTCCGCTAACACACAGGACGCACCCCCATGCATAATTCCCATCGGCTGTTTGACCCGAGCGCCAACAGGCATACGCGCGACAAGGTAATCCTCCCCTACCTCAATGAATTCAATACCTAAATAATCAGATAAAGTCCCCTTGCCGCGTTCGGTTAAAACCTCTAAACTTACCGGGGTTTGCCAGATTCTCATGAGCTACTCCACTCTATTGAAGATGACGAAAACTATCGAATGTGGCATTATTACATGCCTGCCTACACCAAACAAACAGCTATCGGTAAGACGTAATGAATAAGAAAATACTCTTTTTTATCGCTGCTTTCTTCAGCTTTCAAAGCGCGAAGGCGGCGGATTTGCTTGAAGTGTATCAACAAGCCTTGATCAGTGATCCTACCTACCAACAAGCCATTGCCCAGCGCTTGGCCACCAAAGAAGGGGTCCCTATTAGTGTTGCCAGTATCTTGCCGAATATTGCTCTTAGTGCTAATCCCTCGGTGACGCGCTCTGGCTATGCAGGATCCGCCCTGCAGACCGATGTCACAGGAACCAATCCGTTAACGCCTCGTAACAACACAGTCCGGGCTTATACCTTAACCCTGAGTGTGACACAAACGGTGTTCGATTTCGGAAAATTTTCAGGCGTTGCTGGCGCCACCGCGACATCCAAAAGTGCGGATGCCACGCTCAATGCCGCTTTGCAGGACTTGATGGTACGCGTCGCCAATGCTTATTTTGCTGTCCTGCGTGATGAAGATAATTTAAGCTATAGTGAAGCTTCTAAGTTAGCTTATGGTCAACAATTAGATCAGATAAAGCAGCAATTTAAAGTCGGTTTAAAGACTATAACCGATGTTTACACAGCGCAAGCTTCATACGACTCGGCCGTCGCAAGCTATATTCAAGCACAAACCACTTTGGCTAATGATAGGGAAAACTTGCGGGTAATCACAGGCACTTATTACCCCCATTTATCATCCTTAAGTGAAAATTTCCCGCTGATTACGCCACAGCCAGTTGATGTTGAAAAATGGGTGAAAACCGCTCAACTTCAAAATTGGTCGATTAAATCTTCTCAATACAGTGTCGATGCAGCTAGACAAGCCATCCACCAACAATTTGCTGGCCATTTACCAACCGTAAGTGTGGAAGGTTCATTGCAGAGAGAATATTCGGAAAATATTAACGACTATAATAACGTTATCACTGAAAATGGCCCTGGTACGCAGACAAATCGTACTATCATGTTAAATATTAATGTGCCCATTTTTGAAGGTGGTGGAGTTGTCGCTCAAACCAATCAAGCTGTTTACAATTATCAAGTTGCTCAACAGCAGTTAGAACAAACGATGCGTAATACTGTCAATACGACACGGCAAAGCTACCTCAGTATTCTCCAAGGTGTCAGCCAAGTTGGCGCTGATAAACAAGCCATTAAGTCCAACATCAGCTCCTTAGCTGGAATGGAAGCGAGTTATCGCGTGGGGACAGAAACGTTAGTCGATGTGCTCAATCAACGCCAAAAATTATACCAAGCACAAACTCAATATGCGACGGATCGTTATGCTTTTGTAAATAATGTACTCGCATTAAAACAAGCTGCAGGTACATTGAGCTTTGATGATTTGCGGGCTATTAATGCTTGGCTGATAAAAGATAAGGCTTAATTTTATTGCTGATTTTCTTGTAGCTTTTTATATTTAGCTAATAAGGCTTCTTCAGTCTCAGGGTGAGTTGGATCTTTGATAATGCAATCCACTGGGCACACCGCCACACATTGCGGCTCCCCAAAATGCCCGACACATTCTGTACATTGATCAGGATTAATTTCATAAATCTCGCTGCCCTGAAAAATGGCCGTATTGGGGCAAACCGGCTCACATACATCGCAATTAATACACTCGTTCGTTATTGTTAATGCCATATACCACGCCTCACTTCTTAAATTTTTTCTCCAATGCCTGCCTGACAACAGAAGGAACAAACCCAGTCACATCCCCCCCAAAACTGGCAATTTCTCGCACTAAACTGGAAGAAATATACATATACTTTTCTGCCGGCATTAAAAACAGGGTTTCAATCTGTTGATTCAAGAATCGATTCATACTCGCCAGTTGAAACTCATAATCAAAATCGGCCACCGCGCGTAATCCCCGTAAAATGACGTTTGCCCCATGCTGCTTAGCAAAATCTAACAGTAACCCTTCGCATTTAGCTGCAAAGACATTTTCATAACTCTCAAATACTTGGCTACAAAGATCAATTCGCTCATCCAGGGTAAAGAGGGGGTTTTTGTTCTTATTCACTGCTACTGCTACAATTACCTGATCAAAAATACGCGCTGCCCGCTCGACTAGATCGATATGGCCATAGGTGACAGGATCAAACATCCCTGCATAAACAGCCGTATTTTTCATGTTATACTGCCTCGCACTAGTTTGTTGGGTATGCATACGTTACCACAGAATTAGCTATAATGGGTTAATGATAATAAATAAAACAATGGAAAGAATAAGTTATGTTTGAATTCAAAATCATCCGCAATCATGAAGATGAGATTCAATATATTGAAACCCGCCTGACCGGGCAAGCGTTACTTAGCAACCCTAAGCTCAATAAAGGTTGTGCGTTTACTCAAGAAGAACGGGAAATATTCAATCTTATTGGCCTTCTCCCTCATCAAGTTGAAACGTTAGAACAACAAGTCGCCCGTATGTATGTGCAATATCATGAGCATCATACGAATTTAGGTAAAAACATTTATTTAAACGTCTTACACGATTATAACGAAACGCTGTTTTATAAATTAATCAGTGAACATTTAGAAGAAATGTTACCGATTATCTATACGCCTACCGTAGGAGAAGCAGTACAACGATTTAGCTTAGAGCATCGTAAACCCAAAGGTCTTTATATTAGTTATTGCGATCGCCATCAAATCGATGAGATTTTAGATAATCGTTTACCACCCGAAGTGGATCTGACGGTGGTCACCGATGGAGAAGCAGTATTAGGGATAGGGGATCAAGGCATAGGCGGAATTAATATTTCGAATGCTAAATTGATGGTTTATACCTTATGTGGCGGCATTAATCCGCATCGTGTTTTGCCAATACAATTGGATGTAGGGACGAATAATTCGCATTTACTGAATGATCCCATGTATCTCGGTTGGCGCCATGAGCGTATTACCGGGCAAGAATATGATGATTTTATTGATGCCTTCGTCCAAACCCTTACCAAAAAATTTCCCAACATCATGCTGCATTGGGAAGATGTAGGACGCGATAATGCACGACGTATTCTCAGCCACTATCGCGATAAAATTTGCACCTTAAATGGTGACATGCAAACCACCGGTGTCGTCGCACTCTCAGCAGTATTAGCCGCGGTTGCTGCTAATGGCTTACCGCTACGGGATCATCGCATTGTCATTATGGGAGCAGGAACAGCCGGTGTGGGAATTGCGGATCAGATTTATGGCGCCATGCGACGTGCGGGTTTAAGCAATGAACAAGCTCGGGAACGGCTCTGGCTGTTAGATCGTCAAGGCTTGTTGATGAATAATATGTCATTGCTACCTTTCCAACAAGATTATGCTCGCCGCCCTGAAGAGGTTCGAGGATGGGAATTGCATGATCCTCACTATATTGGACTGTATGATGTCGTTAAAAACCTCAAACCGACTATTTTAATTGGCTGCTCGACAGTAGCAGGTGCCTTTACTGAAGAAATTATCAAAATGATGGCCTCTCATGTAGAGCGTCCAATTATTATGCCACTTTCAAATCCAACCTCACTTTCAGAAGCTAAACCGGAAAATCTCATTGAATGGACAGAGGGTAAAGCGATTATCGCAACAGGCAGTCCTTTTCCAGATGTTCGTTATCAAGATAAATGGTATCGCGTAGCTCAATGCAACAATGCACTCGCTTTTCCGGGTATTGGTTTAGGTGTCATTGCAGCCAAAGCAAAATTAATTACGGATGACATGTTATGGGCAGCAACGCATGCGTTAAGCGAATGTTCACCTGCTAAGCACGATAAAATGTCACCTTTGTTACCTAAATTATCAGAAACGAAAATGGTCAGCTTCCAAGTAGCCCTCGCTGTCGCAGAACAAGCTCGCAAAGAAGGCGTCACGGATGTACCCGATCATGTAAATTTGAAAGAAGTGATTAAAAAATTAGTATGGGAACCGAAGTATTATCCTTATCATAAGGTGTAAAAAGTATGCATCATTATTGCCAAGCATTAGGCATACAACCTTGGGAATTACGAAAAAAGCAGACTGCAACTGTTGAGTCATCGGATTGGGAAATGTTACGGCAGGCAGTTGCTCAATGCACTGCTTGCAGTTTACATCAAACGCGTACGCAAACAGTTTTCGGTGTAGGGAATCGAGAGGCTAGTTTGATGTTGATTGGAGAAGCACCTGGTTTTCATGAAGATCAACAAGGTGAACCTTTTGTCGGTCGGGCAGGACAATTATTAACAGCCATGTTGAAGGCGATGGGATTTGAGAGAAAAGAGGTTTATATTGCTAATATTTTGAAATGTCGCCCTCCGAATAATCGCGATCCCCAACCCATCGAGGTGCAAACTTGTACACCGTTTTTGGAGCAGCAGATTAAGTTGGTTAGTCCTAAATTATTAGTAGCGGTGGGAAGAATTGCAGCACATTATTTATTAAAGACGAAATCTTCATTGGAATCAGTACGGAATAAAGTACATCAATACGGAGAAGATAATACGCCGTTGATTGTGACGTATCACCCGGCTTATTTGCTGCGGAATCCGGTTGATAAAAAGAAAGCATTCTTGGATTTGCAGTTTGTGAGACGAACGTTAGAGAGGGACTAAATCTTTTTCAATACTTTTTTGAAACTCCTTATCGCATCGATTCCAATTGATTAACTCAACGTTAAAGGGTAAATCAGAGTTCTCAAATGCTTCTTCGATTTTGACAATAATTGCATCGGGAATCGCTTCCTTATAGCAAAGATCTAAATCAGAATATTTCTTAGCTGTTCTTTTAACGCGTGAACCAAATGCAAAAAAAGTGTATGGGTATGGATAGTTAAATTTCTTTTTTTAATAAACTCAAACCAATGATCTAAATCATCAATCATTTTTTCTTTTGCTGCAGCACGAAATACTTCACGAGGACTGTTTACTTCTATGCCTCGATAAGCCAAAATCCGCCTCATTAACTTCCAGGCTAATTCATAACAAAATTCAAAAGCTTGTATAGCACCTGCTTTTTCTAGCTCGGAAGGGGCATTTTGAATAGCTGATATTAGAAAATGTTGCGCGCGAAGAATAGGACCAATGTGAATGTCACCTAAAATAATCTCTGACACAGGAATATCCTTTAGTTAATTTGGGAGTTGCCATTCTGAGCGCAGAAGAATCTCACTCTATTTAGAAGATTCCTCGCTACGCTCCAGTAGTGTCCGGTAAATCAGTAAACACCCTGTCATCCCGGCGAAGGCCGGGATCCACCCATCCTTATCAGAAACGCGTGGGTTATAACACAAGCCTTAGAGGTATATTTCCCCGTGGATCCCGGCCTTTGCCGGGATGACACAAATTTTTTACTCATTTACCGGAGAATACTGCGCTACCTCGAAATGACAAATGCGCACTCAAGTACGTTGTGCCTAGTATAACTTACTGCTTATAATTTCCAACTGCCTTCTTAATGCACCACGATTTGCCTCCATTACTTGTAAAGCACTCCTCCCCAATTGTTTAGCGTCTTCCGGATGTAGCATCAACCTTTCTAGTTCTTTTGCTAGCGCCTCCACATCAGTCGTCACAACTAAAGCATTCGCTGCTAAAAATAAAGCATTAATCTCCGCAAAATTAAAGGTATGGGGCCCTGTTAAAATTGGTTTCCCCAGCGCCGCAGGCTCTAATAAATTATGACCACCATGCTTAATTAAACTCCCTGCCACAAAAGCTACCTCTGCCGCTGCATACAATAGCAATAACTCCCCCATGGTATCCCCCAGATAAACAGCGGTTTCCGAGGTGCAGATTTGTTGTTGACTACGTCTTGCTATCTTCCATCCCTGCTGTTCACACAATGTCGCTACTTCATTAAAACGCTGAGGATGGCGCGGCACTAAAATTAATAACGCTGTTGGATTCTTCTCGCGCAGTTTTTTATGCGCCGCCAGTAGCAATTCTTCTTCCCCTTCATGCGTACTCGCAGCAATCCAAATCCATCTGTTGTGACCGAGCATGGCGCGCAATTCATGGCTCTTTTCTACTAAATTACTTGGAAGCGTAAGATCAAATTTAATATTCCCCGTCACTACAACACGCTCTTTTGACGCTCCTAATGCGATAAAACGTTCCGCATCTGCTTGCCCTTGTGCCGCAATGAGCTCAAGTTGATTCAACATAGCTCGCATTAAGGGTGCAATGTAACGATAACCTTGCGCCGATTTTTCTGATAACCGTGCATTCAAAAGATACAAAGGAATTTTTTTCTGATGACAAATAGCCACTAAATTAGGCCATAATTCTGTTTCCATAATAATTCCCTTCCGAGGATTCATGGCTGTCAAAAATCGTTTCACTGCAAAAGGAAAATCATAAGGGAGATAAACATGCTTAACACTTTCACCTAATTCAGCTTTCACTCTAGCTGCCCCAGTCGGTGTCATGGTAGTAATAAGAAAAGGTATATCAACATAACGTGCTTTCAATGCCTTCACTAACGGAATAGCAGCCACCACTTCACCCACCGACACCGCATGTATCCAAATACATTTTTCTAGCGTAAATGAATAACAACCTAACCGTTCTCCTAGCCGCTCTCGGTAAGCAGGAAGGTTGCGTGACCGCCAATAAAGACGCAAGAAGAGATAAGGAAAAATCAGGTAAAGCAGTAAACGATAAAAATAACGCACTGGTTTAGGTTCCACTTTAAGGACTGGGCATTAATATAGGCAAAACCCACTTCTTTCGCTACCCTATAAGTGATAGAATTGCGCAATTTTATAGCTAAATGCTTAAAGGCCATATGCCATATCACTTACCCAAAACATTACCGCCCTTCGACCAAGCCTCTATCTTAGTGGTGGGCGATATTATGCTAGACCGCTATTGGTTCGGGGACACCTCCCGCATCTCGCCAGAAGCCCCTGTCCAGGTCGTTAAGATCGATAGTAAAGATAATCGTCCGGGAGGTGCCGGAAACGTTGCCCTCAATATTGCCTCCCTAGGGGCTGACGTCACCCTATTAGGCCTAACAGGCCGAGATGAGGCGGCTGAGACGCTAGACCAACAGCTAACAGCAGCCTCTGTCAAACACGATCTCTGCATGCTGGACAGCATTTCCACCATTATCAAACTCCGGGTCATCAGCCGTCACCAGCAATTAATCCGCCTCGATTTCGAAGAAAAGTTGCCGGCAGCCCAGAATGATCTTTTAGTGGAGCGGTATAAAAGACACCTGTCTCGAGTAAAATTGGTCATTTTATCCGACTATCAAAAAGGCACCCTCGCTAATCCACCGCTCCTTATCGAACTTGCTCGTCAAGCCAATGTGCCTGTGTTAGTGGACCCCAAAGGAGCTAATTTCAGCATTTATAAGGGGGCTAATATCATCACCCCTAATTTCAAAGAATTTGAGGCTATCGTCGGCCCTTGCCAAAATGAACAGGATATTTTAGTAAAAGGGCGAGAATTACTAGCTACTTATCAAATCGACGCGCTATTAATCACGCGCGGCGAAGATGGCATGACCTTAATCGAACCGCAATCCTCTACCCATTTACCCGCCTATGCGAGAGAAGTCTTTGACGTTACAGGCGCAGGTGATACCGTCATCGGCGTGTTGGGCAGTGCTGTTGCGGCTGGGATGGATCTCCTGCATGCTACCGCCCTTGCTAATCTCGCTGCTAGCCTTACTGTCGCCAAATTAGGCGCTGCCACGGTGAGCGTCCCCGAGCTACAAGGTGCTCTAAGCGGTAAAAGTAACGTTGCAATGGGCATTGTAAATGAAGAACAATTACTGCAAACGGTCAATGAATTACGTGCACAAGGCAAAACAGTTGTCTTTACCAACGGCTGCTTTGATATCCTTCATGCTGGCCACGTCGCCTATCTGCAGCAAGCAAAACAACTAGGTGATTTTCTAATTGTCGCCGTCAATAGCGATGAATCTGTCCGCAAGCTCAAAGGCCCCGAGCGCCCTATTAATCATATCGCACACCGTATGACCGTCCTCGCTGGCTTAGGGGTGGTCGATTGGGTCGTGCCTTTTGCAGATGATACCCCGGAGCGATTATTACGGTTGATTAAGCCTGATTTCCTCGTCAAAGGGGGTGACTATACAATTGATCAAATCGTTGGTGCAGACATTGTCCGGGCTTATGGTGGCGAGGTACGGCGGATTATGTCGCATGATATTACGCTTTCTAGCACGTCTATTATTAAACGGATGGAAGGTATTTAATGCTCTCGGATTTAGGTAATCTGTATGTCATCGCTGCTCCCTCTGGCGCTGGTAAAACCACGTTAGTAAAAGCAGTTGTCGATTCCCTCCCCAGCATCACCGTTTCGATTTCTCATACCACCCGAGCCAAGCGACCAAACGAGATGCACGGTGTGAATTATTATTTTATCGATAAAGCCGAGTTTGAACGCATGATTGCTCACGGCGAATTTCTAGAGCATGCTGTCATTTTTGATCACTATTACGGTACCTCCCGTGAATGGGTACAAGAAACCTTAGCGAAAGGCCTCGATGTCATCTTAGAAATTGACTGGCAAGGCCATCAGCAAATTCGACGTTTATTTCCGGATGTTGTCAGCATTTTCATCTTACCGCCTTCAATAGAAGGCTTAAAAGAGCGGCTTATCAAACGTAACCAAGACCGCCCGGATATTATTCAGCGCCGTCTAGCGGATGCGAAAGAGACGCTTTCTCATATCAGCGAATTCGATTATGTAGTAATCAACGATGATTTCATGAAGGCACTCCACGATTTAAAAATCATCATTGAAGCGGGCCGCTTGTTATGTGCACGCCAAATGGCTAAATTTGCTAAAATTTTGGATAATTTTGCAAAGATGTAGAGGTAGCCCTCATCTTTAATTTCATGTATGATAGGCCCCTTTAAGTAACAATTATCGAAGGTGTTTGCAATGGCGCGAGTGACTGTTGAAGATTGCTTAAAAAACGTTAAAAACCGATTTGAATTAGTGCTGCTGGCTTCCCAACGAGCACGACAATTAATGCATGGTAAAGAAGCCAGGGTAGAATGGGACAATGATAAACCTACCGTCGTCGCTTTACGCGAAATTGCGGAGGGTTATACACAGTTTAATAAAGAAGAAGAGCCAGAAGAAATTCATGTTGCTTCCATGATTGTCGTCAACAAACCGGAAGAAACCTTGCCTATTGAGCCAAGCCAAGATAGCGAAGCTGCTTCCTAATCTCTAAAAAACGTGTCATCCGGCGAAGGCTCGCTACCCAGTAAATCAGTATAGCGAGTAGGAGGCGGCTCACGCCGCCGTCCTCTCACACCACCGTACGTGCGGTGTCGCATACGGCGGTTTAAGTTAACGTTTCAACAACATCGCT
>JAJPJH010000034.1 GCA_021324335.1 Gammaproteobacteria bacterium | reverse complement strand
TGATTCGGTTTATTGTTCATCAGCTTGCTCCTTTTCATCTTTAGAAAGCAAAAGCTTGATACATCTCCAGCAATTTAAAAAGATGTATTTGACCGAACGTTTACGATGATACGATGGGTTTTATGGGAATAAATAACTTTGATAGGAATGTAAAGAGGGAATATTCTATTTTCATCTCACTGTTTTCGAAACATATAACTTAGTGCAACACCAGCTGTTGCAGCTGCACCAACAGCTACAGCAACCGTTTTAGGATATGTCTTAAAAAAAGACATTACGCTTGATGGTAATTTAGGTTCAGAAGTTCTCGCCAATTTTTGGAATGGATTTTCTGAAGATTCAGTAATGAAATCCATCTCTTTGAGGGAATGACTGACTTGAATATCAAGAAAGCCAAATTTATCTTTTATTACTAAAGTGCCCATAGCTTTTTCAATATCTTCTCTCGTTAGTTTTTCTTTGCCTCTTGCTGCTTCTTTTATTTTTCCAATCCTAATTTGGTAATTTACCATTAATTGATTATTCCATTTAGCTTTAAATGCTTCTATTTTATTCTCTCGTTGACTGTGAGGAATAATTTTAAGCAGATTTGCAAGAGCGTGCGATTCTTCTTCTATTTGTTCTTGTTGATTGGCATAAGAAATATCTTGTTTTAAGATTTCATTAATTTTTGATTTTAATTCAAGTAGATTAAATTGAACTACACAATAGGAATCAAAAAATATCGAGAAATATATTGGTAAGTTAGTCTCATCACGTTTGATAAAAATACCCACTTTCTTCTTGCATAATTTCATTCCATCCCCTTCATTCGTAAGCTCTATCAATCCTGTTGTTTCGGTCCAATTTTTTATAGCTTGCTGCATGATTTCACTATTTAAAAAATTATTGAGCTTATTTTTTTCTGTATTTAAATTAAAATGGCATACGTATGCATATTTATTATCATTTCCAGACATTTCTTTTACTAATCTTTCAGTTAAAAGCGTGATGTCATTCTTAATGTATTCGTGCTTTTCCTCTTCGGATAAGATGGAAAAATTGCTGCTCTTAAAGTTGGTATTTCTTTGCATGGCGCTTTAACCTTTAAAGGTCATTTTATTATTAATTATTATTATTTTTTTCTGTCATTACTAGCATTTTGGTTAAAAACTAGCAAGAAAAAAACACTACCCATCCGTCTAATTACCCGTTATACTTTCGCATCTAAAAAAGGACATCATTTAAAAATAAGGAAAGAGGGTGTATGGAATTTATACATATCATTAGTTTGCTCGTCATGTTTGGCCTCATTTTTATCTCTGCATTTTTTCAGTTATCTGCCATTGTGTGGACTATTCTTATTGGTATCGGTTTAATCACCTGTACCGTACTTGGCTATTTGTCTGCACCCTGGTTGATCATTTTCTGGCTGGGTTATCTGGCTGCTGCTTTATTCGCCAATTTACATCAGCTCCGGCGTCGTTATCTTATAATGCCTGCCTTGAAAATATTACAACCTCGGATGCCACCTATCAGTAACACTGAACGTGAAGCGATTGAAGCTGGTAATACTTGGTGGGAAAAAGAATTATTTTGTGGGCGACCTCATTGGAAAAAGTTATTTGCGATTCCAAAACCAACCTTAACACAGGAAGAGCAAGCTTTTCTCGATAATCAAGTTGACACCCTTTGCTCGATGTTAAGTGATTGGGAAATTACCCAGAAAGAGAAAGACTTGCCGCACGAGGTTTGGAATTACCTTAAGAAAGAAAAATTCTTGGGCATGGTGATTTCAAAGGAATATGGAGGTTTAGGTTTTTCTGCACTTGCCCATTCAACCGTGGTCGTAAAAATAGCGACACGCAGTATTAGCGCTGCTGTTAATACCATGGTTCCTAACTCCCTCGGACCTGGTGAATTATTAACCCATTACGGTACGGAAGAACAAAAGCGTTATTATTTACCTCGTCTTGCTGTCGGCGAAGAAATTCCTTGTTTTGCCCTCACTGCTCCGGATGCAGGCAGTGATGCCGGCTCTATTCCTGATAGCGGTATTGTTTGCTATGGCCAACATAATGGCAAAGAAGTATTAGGTATTCGCCTAAATTGGGATAAACGTTATATTACCCTGGCACCTGTTGCCACTGTCTTAGGTCTTGCCTTCCAATTATATGATCCCGATCATTTGTTAGGTGATGGTGATAAAGAAGACATCGGGATCACCTTATGCCTTATTCCTACCTCCCATCCGGGGGTAGAAATTGGGAACCGTCATTATCCTATGCAATTGGCTTTTATGAACGGCCCGACGCGTGGTAAAGATGTTTTCATTCCGCTCGATTGGATTATCGGCGGTCCCCAAATGGCTGGGCAGGGGTGGAGAATGTTAATGGAATGCCTCTCTATCGGTCGTTCTATTTCATTACCCGCGTTAGCAACCGCCTGCGGCAAAATTACTTATCGTCAAACGGGGGCTTACGCTCGTTTACGTCGGCAATTTAATACGCCGATCGCCTCATTTGAAGGCATAGAAGAAGCGTTAGGTAATATTGCAGGCTATACCTATATGCTAGAATCTGCTCGCATCATGACAGCAGGTGCGGTAGACCTTCGCATTAAACCCGCCATTGCCTCAGCCATCGCGAAATACCACATGACAGAACTCTCTCGCCACGTGGTTGCGCATGCGATGGATATCCACGCGGGTCACATGATTCAATTAGGCCCTCGAAACTTTTTAGCTAACATTCATTTTGCAATTCCTATTAGTATCACAGTGGAAGGCGCGAATATTTTAACCCGTAATCTCATTATCTTTGGCCAGGGTGCGATTCGTTGTCATCCCTATCTGTTAAAAGAAGTAGAGTTAATTACCTCTCCTCATACTAAAGTGGAGGACCTTGATCGCACTTTAATGTCACATATTGGCTTTTTCATCGGTAATTTATTGCGTAATATCGCTTATGGATTAACTGGCGGTCGGTTGATTTTTGCATCGGTACGCAATCGCCAGATCAAAAAGTATCAACGGCAATTAACTCGGATGAGTGCAGCATTAGCATTAATTTCAGATGCCAGCTTGATGTTATTAGGTGGTAGCCTGAAACGACGTGAACGTATTTCTGCGCGCTTAGGAGATATCTTAAGCCAGTTGTATTTGGCTTCAGCAGTGTTGAAATATTATCATGATCATGATGAGCCGGAATCCGATGTAGATTATGTTTGTTGGTCATTACAGCAGTGCTTGCAGAAAATTCAAATTGCTTGTAACGATGTACTCGATAATTTCCCGTATCCAATTGTAGGGAAGATCTTGAGCTGGGTGATTTTCCCATTCGGCCAAGCGTATCGCAGTCCTAAGGACCAACTCCATAAGAATATTGTGGCTCCTATGCTTTCCTCTTCAGAGTTACGTGATAGGCTGACAAAATATTGCTATATCAGTACGAGCGATACAGAGCTCGGTGGCCGTTTAGACAAAGCGCTAACACAAATAACCGTTATCGAACCGCTGTTGAAAAAATTACACAAAGCCGTGCAATTTCGTGCTATACCTAATCACTATAACTTTGTTGATCGTGTTCAATCCGCGCTGCAATCAGGCATCATTACAGCGGATGAGGCGCGTGCACTCAATGAGTTTGAAGCGTTAAGAAGTGAAATTATTAAAGTAAATGAGTTTTCATTCGATTTGGCAACAGTGATTGCATAAGGAAGAAAATTATGACTGAATTCAATTCGTCTTTGCGTGATGTTTATATCGTTGATGGTGCGCGCACACCTTTCTTAAAAGCCAAAGGTCAGCGTGGCCCTTTTTCAGCCTCTGATCTGGCTATCCAAGCGGGTAGAGAATTATTAAATCGGCAACCGTTTTCTCCTAAAGAATTGGATGAAGTGGTGATTGGTTGCGTCATGCCGAGCGCTGATGAAGCGAATATTGGTCGCATTATCTCGCTACGTTTAGGCTGTGGTAAAAATGTGCCAGCTTGGACAGTGCAGCGTAACTGTGCATCCGGGATGCAAGCATTAGATAGCGCTGTGAAAGATATCAGCACTGGACGATGTGATTTAGTGTTAGCAGGTGGGGCGGAAGCCATGAGCCGTGCACCCTTATTATTTAATGATAGCATGGTCAAGTGGATGGCTAACCTAAACAGTGCTAAAGGCTGGAAAGCAAAACTGAAAGAATATGCTCAATTTAAACCAGCTTATTTCAAACCAGTCATTGCGTTGTTAAAAGGCTTAACCGATCCGATTGTGAATCTTTCCATGGGGCAAACGGCAGAAAATTTAGCTTATCGTTTTAATATCCCGCGCGAACAAATGGACCAATTTGCTCTTGAAAGTCATCAACTCGCAGCAGTGGGGCAAGAGAAAAATCATTTTGCCGAAGTGCTACCTTCTTTTGCAAATAGCGGTAATTTTTACACAGCTGATGATGGTATACGACGTGATACCTCGATGGAAAAACTCGCTACCTTGAAACCTTTTTTCGATAAGAAATTTGGCAGTGTGACAGCAGGCAATAGCTCGCAAGTCTCCGATGGTTCTGCTTTATTGTTGCTCGCTAGCAAAGCAGCGATCCATAAATACCAGTTACCGGTATTAGCTCGGGTGGTGGATATCGAATGGGCAGGGGTCGACCCTGCTGAAATGGGTTTAGGGCCGGTTTATGCGACAAATAATTTATTGAAACGCTTTAACTTGCGCTTGGAAGATATTGATTATTGGGAAATTAATGAGGCCTTTGCAGCACAAGTATTGGCTTGTTTGGCGGCCTGGGAAAGTGAGGAATATTGCCGACAGAATTTAGGCCTTTCCCATGCACTTGGGCGCATCGATAGATCGCGCTTAAATGTGGATGGCGGCGCGATTGCGTTGGGTCACCCGGTAGGCGCAAGCGGTGCCCGAATTGCGTTGCATTTGGCGGAAGTATTACGACGCCAACAAGCGAAAAAAGGAATTGCCACGATTTGTATCGGTGGTGGTCAGGGCGGTGCAATGTTAATTGAAAATGTTTCCGAGGTGTAATCATGAGCTATCAAAATTGGCGTTTAGAAACAACGGCAGACCAAATTTTAATGCTATATTTCGATAAACAAAATTCTTCTGTTAACACACTTGATCATCAAGTGATGGATGAATTGTCTAACATTATCGATACTTTAGCGAATGACACCACGCACAAGGGTGTGATTATTGCTTCGGGAAAAAAGAGTGGGTTTATTGCTGGTGCAGATATTTCCCAGTTTACTAAATTTAAAGATATTGATGCAGCGTATGAAGTATTAACCAAAGGCCAGCATATTTTTAATAAGCTGGAAGCATTGAAGATGCCGACGGTGGCGATGATAGACGGATTTTGTTTAGGTGGTGGAGCAGAATTGGCGCTGGCATGCCGTTATCGTGTGGCAGAAGAAAACTCACGTCTGGGATTGCCTGAGGTAAAATTAGGCATTTATCCGGGGTGGGGTGGTACAGTTCGTTTGGTGCGATTAATTGGCGCTTTCCAAGGATTAAATTTAATTTTGACAGGCCAAACAGTCAGCGGTAAAGCAGCTGCTAAAATGGGTGTTGTAGATGTAGCTGTACCAAAACGACAATTATTACATGCAGCAAAATACTATATTTTAAAACAACCACCGGTACATCAGCCTTCTACCATCCAATCATTAACGAATAAGAAATTATCTCGTCAAATTATTGGTTCTTATTTGCGTAAGAAAATGAAGGCAAAAGTAAATCCCCTTCATTATCCTGCACCGTTTAATGCCTTAGATAATTGGGAACACGTGGGTGTAGATAACCCAGAAGTTGCTTTGGAACGTGAAGCAAAAGGCTGCGCTAAATTATTTTTTAGTGATACGTGTCAAAACCTCGTTCGCGTTTTCTTCTTGCAAGAAAAAATGAAAGGATTAGCGAAAGATACCTCGTTCAATCCGCAGCACATTCATGTCATCGGCGCAGGTACGATGGGTGGAGACATTGCTGCTTGGTGTGCATTGCGAGGATTCACTGTCACTTTACAAGATCTCGAACCGCGGTATATTGCGCCTGCTATTAAACGTGCGCATGCGCTTTTCAAAGATAAATTAAAAGAGCGTTATTTAATAGAAGCTGCAATGGACAGATTAATTCCAGATGTTGCAGGCTATGGTTTACCGAAAGCAGATCTTATTATTGAAGCAGTGGTGGAAGATCTTTCTATCAAACAAAACATTTTCAAGATGATTGAAGCAAAAGCTAAACCGCAAGCTATTTTAGCGACGAATACTTCAAGTATTCCGTTAGATGAAATCAATACAGTCTTGCAATTACCTGAGCGATTAGTTGGTATTCACTATTTTAACCCTGTTGCCAAAATGCAATTGGTTGAAGTGGTAAAAGGTGACCGTACGAGTCCAATGGTAGTTGAAAAAGCGATTAGTTTTGTTCGCAAGATTGACCGTTTACCATTACCTGTGAAAAGTAGCCCTGGTTTCTTAGTCAATCGCATTCTTATGCCGTACTTACTGGAAAGTGTGGAGCTGCTGAATGAAGGTATTCCCATGACTGCTATTGATAAAGCAATGGTGAATTTTGGTATGCCCATGGGCCCCATTACATTGGCTGATACCGTCGGATTAGATGTTTGTTTATCGGTAGCCAAGTATTTAGGTAAATACTTCCATACACCTATTCCGCAGCGTTTAGTCGAGTTAGTAGAAAAACGTAAATTAGGTAAGAAGACGGGAGAAGGCTTCTATAAATACGATAAAAATGGCAAACAAATTAGGCCACATCAACCTCCTTACGATAAGCCATTAGAGCCGATTGCAGATCGATTAGTATTACGGATGTTGAATGAGGCTTTTGCGTGTTTGCGAGAAGGTGTAGTAGCAAATGGTGATTTGCTTGATGCTGGGATGATATTTGGAACAGGATTTGCACCATTCCGTGGTGGTCCGATCCATTATGCGAAATCACAAGGCATACATACACTTTATGAGCAGTTTGTGAAACAGTGTGAAGCCCGAGGGGAGAAGATTAGTATGCAATCTTGGGAAGAAGAGGATGAGGAAAAGGTAGGGTAAAAGAAGTTTTCTGATAACATAACGATATCACGTCATTCCCGCTTTCGCGGGAATGGCGGTGGCAATATGTAGGGGGCTGCGGTAGTAAGCAGGTACCAGTAATAAGCTGACAACAGAGACCTCTGCTGGACTCTTTAGCTAATTGGTTTTATCATTTCAAAAGCAATCCATTTTTTTCAGCTTATAATAAAAACGCCTAACACAACCGGGATAGCTCATGAAGAATCCTTATTTCGACTTAATCCGCGCTGTTTGGCTAAATGGTAAACCCTGGCGCCATACCATTGTGCTTTATTATTGTGCCTATATCATTGCGCAAATATTCTTAAGTCTTAGCCCTTATGCATTTGGTCAAACTACCAACGTATTGCAGCATTTTACTCCCGATCGACTTCCCGATGTGATCTTCTGGTTAAGTGCTAGTGTAGTAGTGTTGTTATTATTCTGGCTATTTCATGGTCCTGCGCGTGTCAAAGAACGTGAGGTGGCATTGAGGATACAACAAGCCTTGCGTATTCGCCTTTATGAACAACTCACGCAATTACCTCTCAAATGGCATCAGGAGCATCATTCAGGAAATATCATTTCACGTATGAATCGGGCCGCTATTGCACTTTATCGTTTTGCAGGTGAGCAATTTCTTTATATCGAAACTGTCATCAAATTTTTAATTTCAACCGGATTTTTATTATGGATTTCACTACCCGTAGGCTTATTAAATCTTGTCACTTGTGCGATAGCTATTACCACCGTTATGGTATTTGACCGCAAATTAATCCCACTCTATGACAAACAAAATGAAATCGATAACCATGTAGGGGCAGTATTGTTTGATTATATCAGTAACATGACGACGATATTAACCTTGCGGTTGGGGGATTTAACTCGTACTAATTTATTTCAACGCATGCTGAAAGTGTGGCCATTTTTCCGCAAAGATATTGTGGTAAACGAAGTAAAATGGTTTACCATGGGGATGGTATTAGCCACGATGCAATCGATTATTTTAATTGGCTATATCGTTCACTCATTGAATACTACAGGCGCTATCCTCATTGGTATCGTCGTCATGATTTTTCGGTATCAATGGGATTTAAGCGAAGTATTTTATACATTTAGTGCAAATTATAGCGATCTCGTCCGCATGGATACGGATGTAAAAGGATTGCAGCCTCTTCTCAACGATATTGAACGACTCTCCCATCTTCCTCCGGGCATGGCGATAGCTCGTCAGTGGCATCATATTGCTATCAATGATCTTGTCTTTTATCACACTGAAAATGCAGAAGATAAAAAAATATTTGATCACCTAGCATTAACTATCAAACGCGGTGAAAAGATTGCACTTATTGGGTTAAGTGGCGGTGGCAAGAGTACCTTGTTAAATCTCATACGCGGTCTTTATATGCCAACGCAGGTTCATTTAAGCATTGATGGTGTTTCGTTTAATACCCTAGAGCCTTTACAGGTTATCACGACCCTCATCCCGCAAGATCCAGAGATTTTTGAGAATACGATTGAATTTAATATCACCATGGATGTCCCTGCTGAACCTGAGGAAATCAATCGGATTGTAAAATTGGCTGGTTTCTCTAAAGTGTTAGCAACTTTACCACTCGGTCTAGCAACCGATATTCGTGAAAAAGGGTTAAATTTATCAGTTGGCCAGAAACAGCGTTTAGCACTTGCTCGCGGATTATTTGCTGCACGGTTTAGTTCGCTCATCTTAATGGATGAGCCCACCTCTAGCGTGGACTTGCCAACAGAAAAAGAAATCCTCTCGGGTGTGATTGAAGCTTTTCCAGAAGCAACAATGATAGTTTCACTACACCGATTACATCTTTTACCCAAATTTGATCGTATTATTATGTTGGACCACGGCAAGGTGGTCGCGAATGGTTCAACGATTGAATTATTAAATAATCACGGACCCGTACGCGACCTGTGGCAAACTTATCAACGGACGTAATTATTGTTTCTTCCACTTAATATTACATCCCACACTAGGGAGCTGATGACTATTCACTGGCTTACTTGCCAAGATATTATCTAATGCCGCACATAAATCTGCCCCTGTCACGGGTTTACGATTCCCGGGTGTTGCTTCATCAAATCGACCACGGTAAACGCATTTTAAATCCTTATCAAACACATACAAATCGGGTGTACAAGCTGCATGATAAGCTTTTGCTACTTCTTGCGTTTCGTCATATAAATAAGGGAAAGGATAGCGATGTTTTTCTGCTTCAGCTTTCATCAATTCCGGGCTATCTGCTGGATAGTTTTCCACATCATTTGAATTAATCGCGATAAAATGAATTCCTTTTTCTTTATATTTCGTCGTTACTTCCACTAATTTTTCTTGGATATGCTTGACATAGGGGCAATGATTACAAATAAACATTACTACTGTCGCTACATCTGATTTTAATTCTTGTAAGGTTACATATTTATCGGAACAAACGTCCAGCAGTCGAAAGTCAGGTGCTTTCGTACCAAGGGGAATCATCATCGAGGGAGTTTCAGCCATAGAATTATCCTTCTCATTTAGGGTTGTTTTGTTTACTAAATACGGTATCCTTGTAGGTCTTTAATTTCAAGATGAAGATGAATTGGGGAGTGTCAAGTCTCTAAGGAGAGGTTTCATGAAGAAACGGTTTGTTATGCGTCGCTTGGCTATTACACTAGGTACTTTAGGCATTCTGGCAATGCCCTTGCAGGCGATAGCATCAGGATTTCAATTATTTGAACAAGATGGCGCAAGCGTGGGCAATTATCACGCAGGCTATGCAGCTGAAGCAGATGATGCTAGTACTGCTTTTTATAATCCGGCTGGTATTACTCGAATTAAAAATCAACAATTAGTCGTTGCCGGTACGGCTATTACCCCCTCTATTCGATATTCAGGATTGGTAGAGACTAATTTAATTGATAACTATGAACCAATGGGTACAACCGCCCAAGGTGGAAAGTTTGCTTTTGTCCCTGCGCTTCATTATGTTGCCCCTCTTAATGAGTATGTAGGAGTGGGATTTAGTATTACCGTGCCCTTTGGTGCTGATGTGGATTATGGTCAGAGCAGTGTGATACGTTATGCTGCGACGGAATCTATGTTTAAGGTCATTGATTATAGCCCGGCGTTAGGATTTAAGGTGACAGAGAAATCTTCCCTTGGTTTTGGATTGGATCTCCAGCAAATGTGGGGTGAATTTGATCAAGTAGCCACCGTTGGATCTCAGGAATATGACAGTATAGGGATTAATCATGGGAAAGATACGGCTTATGGTTATCATCTTGGTGCCCTTTATGAATTTACACCCGATACGCGTGTAGGCTTAAGCTATCACTCCCAAGTCAGACACCATTTACATGGCAATAGTGACTTTGTAGGTCCCTTAGCTGATCCAGATATAGGATTAGGTCCTGTCTCTTCTAGTACAGCAAGAATGAATATCACCTTGCCGCCTTATACGGCATTAAGTTTATTTAGTCATGTCCATCCTCGTATTGCAGTGATGGCCAGTGTCATTTATACCCAATGGGACACCATTAAAGATTATGTTTTAAGCGATGTAGCAGGAATAGATAGTGATTTCGATGCCAGTGATAGTCTTATTATTGATATTCCTCAAAATTACCATAATACTATTAATTATTCAGCTGGTGCGGATTTTTTTGTAACTGACAAAATTATTTTAAAAACAGGTTTAGGTTTTGATGAATCTCCCACCACTACTACTTATCGATCAGTGCAAGTACCCGATAATGATAGATATATAATTGCACTTGGTGCGCATTATCAATATTCAAAAGCCTTTGGATTTGATGTGGGATGGAATCACTTCTTTATTAAAGATGCAACAATTAACCCACCTCCTCAAGACACAGGTGCGCAAACCACTGTGACAAATGGTGAAGTTCACAGTAGTGCAGATTTAATTAGTGGGCAAATTACATGGAATTTTGTTTGATTGTTAAATTTCCTGAGAAGCAAAAAACTTCTCAGGAATAATATACTGAAATTTATTTAGCAGAAGAACTAAGGTTACCATTGTCGGTAATCTTAACATTCCAATTGCTGGGGCTGGTAATGTGATAATTAGGATCATTAATTTGAACCACATCTATTTGACCTGAATCTAAATGTAGCTTGATGGTAGCCACGATGCCGCCAGAGCAGTTATTTGTCATATAGACATCTGCTGTACAAACGCCGCCTGAGGAGCCAAACTTACAGGCTGTATCAACATCACCACCTGGTACAATCCAAGCAGCTGTATTATCACAGCTAGGATAATAAGGATTCGCGGGGGTTACACCTTTTCCATCGGGTAGAGAAGTAGAGCAAGCGCCTTTATTGGTAATAACCGTAGAAGGTTTATTAGTGCAGTTTAACAAAGATAAATTCTGTGCTCCTGCCTGCGCCAGGAATGGCATGCTCATACATCCTGCCAATAAACCGACGACAAGTGTTTTTTTCAACATACTAAATCTCCTTGTATTTCCATGTTGATAGGTTAAAAAATAACCCGCACATTCTAACCACTAAAATGGGTGGGGACTACTAATTTTTCTCCTTCAACAAGCGAATTATCATCAACGAGATTAGTTAGCCGAATCGCAGCGGCAGTAGTGTGAAACTTGTCAGCAATTTTTTCAATGGTATCGCCGTGTCTCACCATATAAATGGTATCACCGGGCTGTATTGAGTCATGGTTTGATGCTAAATGAGTAGGAACAATTAATTCTTTCCCAATCGGCAATTTTCTATTATTTATTCGATTGACTGCTTGTAGCGACTGCACATTAATATGGAATCGGGCTGCAATACTTTCTAATGTATCATCTGCCCGAACCATATAAACGGTATCGCCTGGTTGCAAGGTATAACTTTGAGGCGAAACAGAGGTGATAGAGGAATTGATATTTTTCGTTTTGCGCGTACTAATAAAAGCTGTTTCAATCGACGGCATTCCTCGCGGAGAGTTCTTATAATGAGCTAAATGGAGTGGGTGATTAAAAGTGGAAGCAGAAAGGTTTTCAGTAAATTGCACGACATTTTCAATGGGTAATACTAATTTGGTCGAAGCAGGGGTAGTCGTTGCGGTATGTCGATTGAAGCCAGGATTCAGGGTGGTCATGGTTGTATAATCAAGGCCCGCCAGGGCCGCAGCGTACTTTAAACTCATCTCTTCACCTACATCAATTTGTGCCAAATAAGGTGCATTTCGGACGGCGGGAAAATGGAAAGGGTATTTTTCCGGATGGCTAATGATCACTGCTAAGGCTAATAAACTCGGCACAAAATCTTTTGTCTGCTGCGCCACAGGTAATGACCAGAAATCTGTATCGCGGCCGTCCCGAATATTACGTTTAATAGCGGATAATAAATTACCTTCGCCTGTATTATAGGCAGCAATGGCGTAAAGCCAATTTCCTTCGAAAAAATTCTGTAAATAAGCAAGATAATTGAGCGCTGCCCGCGTAGAGACGATGACATCGCGTCTGCCGTCATACCAGCCATCTTGTCTAATACCGTATCCAGAGGCAGTGTCCGGCATTAATTGCCAAATACCCGCGGCACCCTTGTTAGAAAGTGAGAATGGATTGTAGCCGCTCTCAATAATCGGCAGCAGCACAAGCTCAGCAGGGAGATGTCTTTTCTTTACTTGTTGCAAAATGTAGTAAAGATAAGGTGCTGCACGCGTCATAGAATGGAGTAAAAAATCCTGGTTATTCATAAACCAGTCAATTTTTTCTAGCACCGCAGGATTATCTTCATAATGCGGCAAAGAAAATTCATCGCGTAATACATCCCAAACGTTATCGGCATGACGATAACGCGAAAGATCTTCTGCTAATTTTTGTTTATGCGCGGGAGATAAATGCTCGTTCTGATAGATTTGAATACCTTCAATACTGGAAGCGGCAAATGATCCATTGCCGAAATAACAACCGGCACCTAATAAAATAATGCTTACCAACACGCGAGACTTATTTTTAGGCACGTATTAAACCTTAAGATTGAGTTGTGATAACTTTGCTATCAGGTATGCTATATTACCAAAATTAGTCAGGAGATGGAAAAGCTTTGGTACATGGCTATCGGACGCTTCAACATTGGCAGCTGTGGCTGGCTCATCACTTCCTAGGCGGCAGCCTATTGGAAGCAGAGCAGCAGCTTTTGTCTCGTTTGTTGAGTAACCATTTTGGTAAACATGCGGTTTTACTGGGGGTGCCCCAGCAATATGCTTTGCTGAAAGAAAATCATCTCCCGTGCCATGCTTTACTGACGCCTCTGATTCATCAAGAAAAGAATTCCAATTATATTGAAGGAGATTTCCATGATTTGCCAATTTTAACAGGCAGCATGGATTTAGTGTTACTTCCGCATACCTTAGAGTTTATTGAGCATCCTCGCCAACTCTTATCCGAAGCGTGCCGTATTATTAAACCAGAAGGATTAATTATCATTTGCGGTTTTAATCCTTATAGTTTATGGGGCAGGAAAGCGGTATGGGCTAAACATAAAATTGTTCCTTCAGCAGAGCATTTTTTCCATGTAGGTCAGATTAAACGATGGTTACAATTAGCTGATTTTGCCTTGGAAGAACAGAAGTTTCTCATGTTTAGACCCCCACTTACGCATCCAGGAATGTATCAGAAGTTACATTTTTTAGAAACCATCGGCCCTACGATTTTTCCTTTCCTGGGTGGCGTCTATGTACTCTTAGCAAGAGCAAAAGTTATCCCGCTTACGCCAATCCGGTTAAAATGGAAGCAGCAGTTAAGCGGTATTCGAATATCCAGTACCATTTCAGGCCATATTGCTAGACAATCCAAATGAAAAAACATGTCATGATTTACACAGATGGTGCTTGTCGAGGCAACCCTGGACCAGGTGGTTGGGGGGCGGTATTACGCTATGGGCGGCATGAAAAAATTTTCTCTGGAGCAGAAGAGCATACGACGAATAATCGCATGGAATTAATGGCGGCTATTCAAGCCTTAGCTGCACTTCGTGAGCCTTGTACAGTAGAATTGTATACGGACTCGCAATATTTACAGAAAGGCATTACCGAATGGCTGCCCGGCTGGAAGAAAGCGAATTGGAAGAAAGCGGATAAGAAATTAGTAAAAAACGCAGATCTTTGGCAAGCATTAGATCAAGAAACCAGTCGCCATCACGTGTCGTGGCATTGGGTCAAAGGCCATAGCGGGCATCCAGAAAATGAATTGGCAGATAAAATCGCTAATCACGCGATTGATGAGTTATTAGGGCTTTAACGGAGACGATTGATTTATGCATCGCCAAGTTGTGTTGGATACGGAAACGACGGGGATCCAGGTAGAAGAAGGCCATCGGGTGATTGAAATTGGCTGTGTAGAAATGATTAATCGCCGATTGACGGGCCAACATTTTCATTGTTACATCAATCCTGAGCGCCTCGTGGAGGCAGGAGCCTTAGCAGTACATGGTATTTCGAATGAATTCTTGCAAGATAAGCCTGTATTCGCGGCAATTGCTCATCAATTTATGGATTTTATAAAGGGTGCCGAACTTATCATTCACAATGCGCCCTTTGATGTATCTTTCTTAAATAATGAACTTATGCTCAGCCGGCAAGGATGGAAGCTTTTACCTGATTATTGCCAAATCATTGATACCTTGGTAATGGCCCGAAAGCTCCATGTTGGCCAGCGTAATAGTTTAGATGCTTTGTGTAAGCGTTATAATGTCGATAATTCTAAGCGCGATTTTCACGGGGCCTTACTGGATGCGCATTTATTAGCCCACGTCTACCTGGCTATGACAGGCGGGCAGGGCAGTTTCTTTGATTCCATGACTGAAAATCCGTTGGTTGCAGAAAAACAAGATAGAACAGCTGCAATTGTAATAAATAAACAGTACAATCTCCCCGTGCTCCAGGCTTCAGTCGATGAAGTGGCGGAGCATGAGCAATATTTGCTGCGAATGGAAAAGCAGGGCAAATGTATATGGTTAGATAAATAAAAATAATATCAACGATATAGACGTTTCCTTAAAATAAAGTTAAGATCTTGGGCGGTAGATTTGACCAATATGTAATCATCGTATATTGTTTGGAGAGATGGCTGAGCGGTCGAAAGCGGCGGTCTTGAAAACCGTTGAGTCCTTGCGGACTCCGGGGGTTCGAATCCCTCTCTCTCCGCCAAATTCAAGATACTGATTTAGGGGACCACGTTGATTAAAGTTTTGCTAGTAGATGACCACCCGCTTGTCCGCACTGGAATTAAGCGTCTCCTGCAAGATGTACCTGGCATGAAGGTTGTAGGAGAAGCGAGTAACGGTGAAGACGCGGTTGCGCTTGCGAGAGAACTTGTTCCTGATGTGGTGGTCATGGATGTCAATATGCGTGGTATAGGCGGTTTCGGCGCTACGCAGCGAATGATTCGCCATAATCCTGATATTAAAATTCTTGCGCTGACTATTTATGGGGATGAGCCTTATCCATCTCGCTTATTACAAGCAGGGGCATCCGGGTATATCACGAAAGGTTGTGATCCTGAAGAAATGATACGGGCGATTCGAACTATTTATTCGGGTCAACGGTATATTAGCCCGGAGATTGCACAACAAATTGCTATTAAGCGGGTGACAAAAGGGGAAGAGTCGCCGCTTGATTTACTGTCTGAACGTGAATTGCAGATTATGTTGATGATTACGCAAGGGCAGAAAGTTCAGGATATTTCTAAGAAGTTGTGTTTGAGTCCGAAGACAGTGAATAGTTATCGGTATCGAATTTTTGAGAAGCTGAGTATTAATAGTGATGTCGAGCTGACATTGCTGGCTATGCGTCTTGGTATGATTGAAGGGGCTAAGACGGAGAGTGAGTAATTGAAAATTCTTCTGTGACTAATCTTCCGCCTAATAATCAAACTTGACATTGTAACCTTATAAGTTACAATCAGGATATAATGTGATAAGAACTTTTAAACATAAAGGACTCGAACAGTTTTTTGTTAAAAGCATTAAAAGATTATTGGATGCAAGGGAGTTATCAAAGATTGAACGTATTTTAGATCGTCTTGAGGCTGCAATGCTTATAAAGGATATGGATATACCTGGCTGGAATCTACATGAGTTAAAAGGCGAAAGAAAAGGAACTTGGAGCGTTTCAGTCCGTAGAAATTGGAAAATTACTTTTCGTTTTGAAGATGGCGAAGCCTTTGATGTGAATTTGGAGGATTATCACTAATGAGTCTAAGAGCAAAAAATCGTAAGCCTACCCATCCTGGAGCTATATTGCGCGAAGATATTTTACCATCACTCAATATCACACAAACAGAACTCGCTGATCGTTTGGGTGTCTCTCGACGGAGTATTTCTCAAATTCTACATGAACATCGACCATTAACCCCAGATATGGCAATTCGCTTAGCACATTTTTTAGGAACAACACCGGAGAGCTGGCTTAACATGCAGCAAGCTCTAGACGTGTGGGAGCTGGAACGTAAGAATGCCCATATATATGAGCAGATTAAAAAGGTAGCATAACAAAATAGTTGAAAGAAACTGTCGAAAAGTGACAGTTTTATGCATAAATAGTAAATTTTAAGGCATGGGAACCGCAGTCACAAGCTGCTTAGTTTGTTCATCAGGTTCTTGGGGTAGAATGTGGTGCTTAAAGAACCGGAAATAAGAAACTTTTGCTTGTTTGTTTTCTTGAACGGGATTTGCATTTGCTTCGCTTGCTTCAGAATGAGTCTCTTGTGGTTGAGTGTTGGGTAAGATCTCAGTCGCTTTAATTTCTTTTTCCTCAATCGCACTTTTTGCTGCCGCTTGATTGGGGTTTCCTGAATAAAAAGCGGTAGCAATACCCACGACTCCTCTTCCCACTAAAGGAGCATATGGTATAAAACTAGGAAGAGGAATTGAGGACCCTTGCATATTAATCCCCGCTTGTCCTAGGCTATTAAAGAAAGTCGCTGTGTATGCAATTATCTTAAGCGCTTTTCTCTTTAACGCTTCTCTTTTTCCCAAAGCGGTCGCAGGTTCAGCTTCAGTTTTAGGCCAGTTCACCTTGGCAAAAGTAGGGCGAGAATCGAATAAGCTTTGTAAAACTTTATTAGAAGAAAGCACCTGAAAGGGAAATGAGACAACTGCATTAATCCAGCTTGCTGCCTTTGCAAGATAGTTCATAACATTCGCTTTCGACATCATCCGGAGCACATCTAGCCCTTGTTGATAAAATACACCAAAGCTCGCAAGTGTCACTGTTACCGTGATGGCAAGTGCAACAAGTAGTACGCATGTTTTAACAGCACATCTACCAATGTGTTTCCATCTCTCTTTAGCACTCATTTCTTTCCAAGGAACATCCAAAAAAGTCTTTTCAACATAGTTACGAATATCTTTATGACGATCATTTTTGATGAAATCCGCAATCACTTTAAAGAAGATGCTACTTAGCCCAATGATCATTCCTAATCCAGGAACAGCCGCTAAGCCATAAAAAGAAAACATCACACCGAGTTGCCCAGCCATACTGCCGGTCATGGCCATGAGAGTGGAAGACGTGCTCATGAAATTTAAGGCGCCATATACGAAACCAGTAAAAATGGTAAAAAACCCGATAAAACTAATCAGTACTTTCTTCCCATTAGAAATGACATCCCCTTTATTATTAACAAAAAGGGATAAGTGTCGTTTACCATCATTAGCTCTTTTAGAAAGGAAAAATGCATTTAAGCATTCTTCGCTGTCATTTTTAAAAAGTAATCGATTAATAAACCAGCCTGAAACACCAACAATAGTTCCGAGTATGATGCCTAGTAGTCCCGGGAGGAAAGTAGTAATAGCAAGTATACCTGCTGCAGCTACAAAGCCTTCTCCTATGCTATTAACAAAGGCACTTTTACTAGCCACAGAAGCATTTCGCGCTTTGATGCGTCTGTCATCTTGCTTTTCTATATTAATAATATCTTTCCAATCCTGGGGATTATTTGAAACCTCGTATCTTTTATATTTTGATTTTTGTTTATTTAATTTGATACAGGAAGGTAATCCTAATCGCTGAGCAACATGATGGATATCTTTTTTAAATTCTTTAGCTTGTTTAAATAAATTGTCATTGTTCTCATCAATAGCATCTTTAATTTGCTTAATATCATAAATTAATTTGGTTTTAGCAGGAATTTGAATATTACTTATAACTATGTCTCTATACAATCTTTCAATAGTCACGTGAGAGGAATAATTTTTTTTTAAGCTGGCTTTGTATTGATCATGTTGTTCATTACCATTGACTAATTGAAAACTATGCTCCTCCCAATTCCCAAAAAATTGGTAAATGAAGCCAAGAAATTGAGCTTGCATCTCATGGTTAAATGGATTTAGATCTTCATTTTTTTTGTTTTTCTCTATATCCTCGAGAAATTTTTTCAACTGAGAAATAAAATTCTTTCTTACATGCAGGGGATTTTCTTGAAATTTTTTATTATCCTCAGCAATGTTTATTTGATCGATTAAAGCAATTCGATGTATTAATTTAATGAAATCAGCAAAATTAGGATCCTTTTCATAAGAATCTTTACCTTGATCATGGTAAGCATCGCCAGTTTCATAGCCTGCTAAGATTTTTTTGAAACCTTCATACAATCTATTATTGTGACTAATGTATTTTTCGCTTGCTGTTTGGACTAACTTACGAATATCAGTGACAATAAGATCAAAATCAGGTGTAGAAGTAAGTTTACTTCTAATATCATCGCTCCTGAATAAGTCTATATCCTTCTGATTAACGGGATTATTGGGATCAATATACTCCCCACGTTGAATTCGGTTGATAATTCTATTAATAGCAAAATGTCTAAAGATATTAAGGTAATCAGAATTAGTATCTGAGCGTTTCTGTAGCGGATATTTTAATTTAACTTTCTCTAATTCAACAATCAAATCGTAATAAATCTCATTTGCACCTGATAAATTTTCACCAGATGAAAAGCGAACACGATCCCGGAATTCTTTGTGTGCTTTTGTGTTCATAATTTTTCTAATTAATTTTGTTAATTATTTGTATTTTCTAATAATAATGGATGTATGTTATCCTGAATAATGAATCATTTTCATCATGTGATCAGAAAAATTGATAGATAGAGGGGATCATAGATAGAGGGGATCTTAATTTTGGCTTAATAATAAAACGTTACAATTTTTCTCGAATATAATATGGAGAAAAATTATGACTGATAATAGAAAAATAGAACAAATTCTAAAAAACGTTAAGGAGAAGGAGACTGAGGAAGCGTATATAAATCGCATGAATAAAAAAATCAATGGGCTAAACCAGGAGTTGGAGGCTGAAATAAAGCGTATAAATCAAGGGATGGATGAGTTGCATACTAAGTTAAGTAAAACAGAAGCCAATGTTTCACAAAAAGGCTTATTTGGAAATGAGAAAACGCCCTTAATAAGTAAGCATTATTCTATTAATTCTTACTATGATTCTGGACCTCGCCCTTCTCCACACTCACGTAAGTAGTTAACAGTAAGAAAATCACAAGGACGTGATTTCTCCTAGAAATTAGCCTTTTTTAGCTATTTCACCTATAATCAACCCATGCAAAATATCAAATCCTTCCTAACCAACCTCTCTCACCGCCCCGGCGTTTACCAAATGTTAGGGGAAAAGGGTGAGGTATTGTATGTCGGCAAGGCAAAAAATCTCAAAAAACGCGTTTCTAGCTATTTCAGCGGCAAAGCCCAAGATCTTAAAACCCTCTCTTTGCTAAAACATGTTAAAGATATTGATATCACCATCACAAATAGCGAAACCGAAGCTGTTTTGCTGGAATGCAACTTAATTAAAAAACACCACCCACGTTACAATGTTTTATTACGCGATGATAAAAGCTACCCCTATATTTTAATTACGACCCAGCATCCTTATCCAAGAATTGACCTTTATCGTGGTCCTCGTAAAAAAAATGCTCTTTACTTCGGCCCTTATCCCAGTGCCCCTGCCGTACGGGAAACGATTAGCTTATTGCAAAAACTGTTCCGCCTACGTACCTGCCGAGATTCTTTTTATGCTGCGCGTACACGTCCCTGTATGCTATATCAAATCGGTCGCTGCACAGGCCCCTGTGTGGGACTTATCTCCGAAGCTGATTACGCTGAAAATGTACGCCTAGCTGTCATGTTCTTAGAAGGGAAGAGCCAAGAAATTATCAAGTCATTACAAACAGCCATGGAAATCGCCGCCCAAGAATTAGATTTTGAGCAAGCAGCGCAATACCGTGATCAAATTGCAAGATTAAGACAAATTCAAGAACGCCAATATGTCAGCGCAGCGGAAGGTGATGCGGATATTATCGGCTATGCTATGCAAGCAGGTGTTATTTGTATTCAACTATTTTCTATTCGTGGCGGCCAACTATTAGGAAGTCGATCTTATTTTCCGAGTGTGCCAGCTTATTCAGAATCAGAAGAAATCATTGCTGCTTTTCTGACCCAACATTATCTCAATCATCCATCACCTGTTGAGAGCCTTCCTAAACAAATTATTATTGACGTGAATCTCTGCGAACAAACTTTATTTGAAAAAGTATTAACGGAACAAGCTCAACACAAAGTAGAAATTCTTCATCCCTCGCGTGGTGAAAAAAAGAAATGGCTGACCATGGCAGTCACCAGTGCTAAGCAATCATTAGCAGCACATTTGTTTGCGAAGACAAATATTCAAGAACGTGCTATTGCCTTGCAAAAAACCTTGGGCTTAGAGAAGACCCCTCAGCGTATCGAATGCTTTGATATCAGCCATACGATGGGGGAGGCAACAGTAGCTTCCTGTGTGGTTTTTGATCAAAATGGCCCGCTAAAAAGTGATTACCGTCGTTTTAATATTAATGACATCACCCCCGGCGATGATGTAGCGGCCATGCGCCAAGTTTTACAGCGACGTTTCAAGCGCCTGCAAAAAGAAGCTGTCTCCTTACCGGATATCGTCCTCATCGATGGCGGTATCACACAACTTTCGGTAGCTCAATCCGTGATGACAGAGCTTAATATTCAGAACGTCCTCTTAGTAGGCGTATCTAAAGGCCCTGATCGAAAACCCGGTTTTGAAACCTTACATCGCTTAGATCAGCTGCCTTTTCATCTCCCGGCGGATTCCTTAGCCTTGCATTTTATCCAACAAATACGCGATGAAGCCCATCGATTTGCTATCACCGGGCATCGCCAACGACGCGACAAAATGAGACGACAATCTCCATTAGAACTGATTCCCGGCATCGGGGCCAAACGACGGCGAGAATTATTACGCTATTTTGGTGGTATTCAAGGCCTAGCTCATGCTAGTCTTGACGAGTTGTCTAAAGTTCCAGGAATTAATCGCTCCTTAGCAGAACGGATATTTAGTATCTTCCATGATGCGACCATATAATCAAATATTTAACTGGCCTAATTTGCTCACTTCAATCCGTATTTCGGTGGTTCCTCTTCTTGTCGTTTTTTTCTATTTACCTGTTTGGTGGGCACATTTAGCTGCTGCCATTATTTTTGCTATCGCTTCCATCACAGACTGGCTAGATGGCTATCTGGCTCGCTACCTGAAACAATCCACTAAACTAGGTGCTTTTTTAGATCCCGTCGCCGACAAGTTGATGGTGTCAATTGCTCTGGTTTTGATCGTAGCTGAACAAACCTTTCAATTTGTGAGTGTTCCGAGTGCTGTTATTACGATTCCTGCCGCTGTCATTACGATTCCAGCTGCCGTGATTGTGGCACGTGAAATTATCGTTTCAGCCTTACGAGAATGGATGGCCGAAATCGGCAAGCGGGCGAGTATAGCAGTATCCAGTTTGGGTAAAATTAAAACAGCTATCCAAATGTTGGCCCTAGTGATTTTGCTATATTGCGACAATACCAGCAAAGCAGCTTTAGTATTTGCCGGCTACCTATTATTGTACGTGGCAGCCGTGCTCACGATATGGTCTATGTTTGCCTATCTCAAAGTTGCTTGGTCACAATTAATCTCCGAATAGAAAGGATAAAAATTTTTATAATTTCGCTTGACTTAACACAGTGTCGAGATAGAATGGCACCGCAATGAAAGATGCGTTTTTTGAAGAAATTAAGCGGGAATAGCTCAGTTGGTAGAGCACAACCTTGCCAAGGTTGGGGTCGCGAGTTCGAGTCTCGTTTCCCGCTCCAATTTATTTATCGTCTGTTTTAGTTGATAAGTATTGATGGCTGGGTGGCAGAGTGGTTATGCAGCGGCCTGCAAAGCCGTGGACGCCGGTTCGATTCCGACCCCAGCCTGACGCCTGAATTGCCCGGGTGGCGGAACTGGTAGACGCAAGGGACTTAAAATCCCTCGGGATTTAATCCTGTGCCGGTTCGATTCCGGCCCCGGGCATAAAAAATAGGAAGCAAGCCCAATGACATTTATAGTCACTGAGAAATGCATCAAATGCAAATACACTGACTGTGTTGAGGTTTGTCCTGTGGACTGTTTTTATGAAGGTCCTAATTTTCTAGTCATTAATCCTAGCGAATGCATTGATTGTGCCTTATGTGAGCCAGAATGCCCCGTTAATGCCATTTATTCTGAAGATGATTTACCCGAAAAATATCACAATTTTTTAGCACTAAACGCCGAGCTTGCTGAGAAATGGCCAAACATCAATCACCTCAAAGATCCTCCACCTGATGCAGATGAATGGAAGGACAAGGAAGATAAGCTGCAATATCTTGAAAAAGAATGGCCGAAATAGTCTGTGAAAATTCTCGCCTTTGATACTTCTTCCCGTGCGTGTTCAGTCGCTTTGCAATATAACGACGAAATTAAGCTGCTGCATGACGTTGTGCCGATGCAGCAGGCAAAACTGATTTTACCCATGATACAACAATTACTCGATGCTTTTTCGCTGACGTTAAACCAGCTTGATGCCATTGCTTACGGTTGTGGCCCGGGAAGTTTTACCGGGATGCGAATCGGAAACAGTGTCGCACAAGGAATAGGTTTAGCAGCGAACCTGCCCATCCTTCGCATTTCTTCCCTTGCTGCAATAGCCCAGGCTGCGTTTATGGAGCGACAATGGAAGACTTTATTAGTTGCACTCGACGCTCGGATGGAGCAGGTCTATTGGGCAAGATATGAAGTGAATGCCGCAGGACTGGCTGAACTTGCGGATAAGGAAGTCCTTTGCGTACCCGAAGCGGTACCGGTTCCCCCGAGTCATACGTGGTATGGCGTGGGAGATGGTTGGGAAAAATATGAAGATAAAATTACCACCCGATTGGGATTTCCATTACAAGCTATTCATTCAGCACAACTTCCTACCGCTAATGCTTTGCTAGCCTTAGCAAAAGTAAAATGGGAGCAGGGTAGCTGGGTGCGTGCTGCGGAGGCGGTACCTACTTATCTTCGTTGAGATTTGTTCCATGAAAGAGCTAAAATTTGCGTAGCGGTATAAAATCAAGCACAGCGGGAGTACATATGTCCAGTGTCAATAGCGGCGAAGGCCAAGAGATTATTAACCAGATTAAAGCCTATATTAAGAATCATGTAACTGATAAAAATGTTGAGCTATTAGAAACCTTTGCTCAGCGCTATTATTCTTCCTCCTCCATTGAAGATTTAACCTCACGTTCCATTGCTGATTTAGTAGCGATGGTACGATCTCATTGGAGTTTCATCTATCAACGTTCCCCTGGGGAAGCAAAAATTCGCATCTTTAATCCTGAAAAAGCAACCGATGGTTGGGCATCCACTCATACCGCCATTCAAATCTCCCATGACGATATCCCTTTCTTGGTAGATTCTACCCGCATGGTTATTAACCGCTTTGATGATCAAATTCACTTTATTGTTCATTTTGGTGGTTTAAAAGTTCGACGTGATGAAAATCACCGGATTATCGATATCTTATCTCCCGGTGTAATTGAAAAAGATATTTCCTCCGAAGCGCCTATTTACATTGAAATTGATCGAATTGCAGATGAAAGAGAAATGCTGCAATTACAAACAGAAATTGAAAGCGCATTAGCCGATGTTCGCATGGCGGTGGCAGATTGGCGTAAAATGTTGGGCCGCATGGAAGAGTGCTTAAAGGAATTAGAAAACAGTCCTTCCATGTTAGATCAAGCAGAATTAGCAGAATCGCGCGATTTTTTACGTTGGTTAGTCAACAACAATTTTACCTTCTTAGGCGCTAGAGATTACAAATTAATTGGGAACGGTACAAACCGTGCTTTACAAATTGTTCCAGGATCCGGTTTAGGTGTATTACGCGATGAAACATTTAGTACCACTTCAAAAAGTTATGCGGAATTACCACCACAAGCACGAAAAATGGCCTTATCCAAAGATATTTTGATTATTGCTAAGACCAATACCACTTCTACCGTGCATCGTAATGCCTACACCGATTATGTAGGCGTAAAACGTTTTAATGAAAAAGGTGAACTCATTGGTGAGCATCGTTTTATTGGTCTTTACACTTCTACTGCGTATCACTCAAGCCCACGGCAAATTCCATTTTTACGGCATAAAGTCGATAAAGTATTAGATGATTTAGGTTTCCCGCTAGATAGTCATGATGGCAAGGAGGCTGTTCATATTCTTGAGACATTGCCGCGTGATGATTTATTTCAAGCAACACATGAAGATTTATTGCATTTAACTTTATCAATCATACAGTTAAAAGAGCGCAAACGAGTACGTTTACTCGTGCGGCGTGATTCATTTTATCGCTATTTCTCTTGTTTGGTGTATGTACCGCGTGAAAATTTCACAACTGATTTAGCGTATGCCATGCAAGACATTTTAATGAAAGCCTTTAAAGGGCTTGAATGCACTTATACCACTTATTTCTCTGACTCCATCCTCGCGCGTCTCCACTATTTAATACGCGTTAATCCTAAAATATCAGTGGAATATGATGTGACAGCTATTGAAAAAGAACTGAGAGATGTCGCTCGTTCCTGGTTAGATGAATTGAAAGAACAATTAGTCAGTCGTTATGGCGAAGTAGATGGCTTAGCTTATTACAATAAATATCACCGTGCTTTCCCAGCCAGTTATGTGGAATCTTATTCCGTTGGAGAAGCCTTGGGGGATATTGAGAAAGTTGAAGGCTTATCCAAAGATCATCCATTAGGCATGATATTTGGTAAGTCGACTAATGGAAATATGATTAGTTTGAAACTTTTCCATGCTGAACAAACTATTGTTTTATCCGACGTATTACCTATTTTAGAAAACATGGGATTACGTATTATCGGTGAACGCCCGCATGAATTAAAATTCAAAGATGGTAAAAGTGTTTGGATTAATGATTTTGACATGACGTATGCCGGTAGTAAAACGATTGATATCAATAATGTAAAAGATATTTTTCAAGAAGCATTTACAAAAATTTGGTTTAATCATGCAGAAAATGATGGATTTAATCGCTTAGTCTTAGAATCCAATCTTACTTGGCAAGAAACCGCTATGCTGCGTGCTTATGCCAAATATCTCCGTCAAACAGGATTTACATTAAGTCAAAATTATATTGAGCAAGCCCTCATTCACAATGCTGAGATTACGACGTTACTCGTTCAGCTATTTGTTTTACGTTTTGATCCTGATATTCAACGCCATGAACATCCTGATCCTGCTGAATTAGTGACGGCGATAGAGCAGGGGTTAGATAATGTTGCTAGTTTGGACGAAGACCGTATTTTGCATCGGTTATTAGAACTCATCCAAGCAACCTTACGTACGAATTATTTCCAGACATTTGCAGATAACTTAGCTAAGCCTTATATCTCTTTCAAATTTGATCCCTCAGCAATTTCAGATTTACCATTACCGCGACCTAAATTTGAAATTTTTGTCTACTCACCACGCGTGGAAGGTGTGCATTTACGTGCAGGCAAAGTAGCGAGAGGTGGATTACGCTGGTCAGATAGACGAGAAGATTTTCGTACCGAAGTACTAGGATTAATGAAAGCACAGCAAGTTAAAAATACGGTGATTGTGCCGGAAGGTGCGAAAGGTGGGTTTATTGTAAAGCAAGTGCAAACGCCGGAAATGAGCCGTGATGAATACATGAAAGAAGTCGTTTATTGTTATTCCACTTTTATTAGCGGTTTATTAGATATTACTGACAATATTAAAGAAGGCGCGATTGTTCCTCCACCACGCGTTGTCCGTTATGATGAAGATGATCCTTATCTCGTTGTTGCTGCCGATAAAGGAACAGCTACTTTTTCGGATATCGCCAATGGCATTGCCCAACAATATCAATTCTGGTTAGATGATGCATTTGCCTCCGGCGGTTCAGCAGGGTATGACCACAAAAAGATGGGCATCACTTCCCGCGGTGTGTGGGTATCCGTCAAACGTCATTTCCGTGAACTAGGCATTGATCCGGACGAAAATGATTTCACTGTTGTTGGTATCGGTGATATGAGTGGGGACGTATTTGGTAATGGTATGTTGCTATCTAGACATATCAAGTTAATCGGTGCCTTCAATCACCTCCATATTTTTGTCGACCCTGATCCTGATCCAGCGATTAGTTATGAAGAAAGAAAACGTCTCTTTAATTTACCTCGTTCCACCTGGATGGATTATAATGCGGAATTGATTTCTAAAGGCGGTGGTGTATTCAATCGTACTGCGAAATCAATTAAGTTAACACCTGAAATGAAACAAGTGTTGAATGTTAAAAAAGAAAACATGACGCCGAATGAGTTAATTCGCGCTATCTTAAAAGCCCCTGTCGATTTAATTTGGAATGGCGGTATTGGTACGTTTGTTAAAGCGACGCAAGAAACCCATGCGGATGTAGGTGATCGTACGAGTGAAGGCATTCGTGTAGATGCAGCAGAATTAAATGCACGCGTCATTGCAGAAGGTGGTAATTTAGGCATGACGCAGCTCGCGCGTATTGAATATTCTTTACAAGGTGGAATCGTCAATACGGACTTCATTGATAATTCCGCAGGTGTTGATTGCTCTGACCATGAAGTCAATATCAAAATCTTATTGAATCGCCTCATGGCTGATGGTGAGATGACCCGAGAACAGCGTAATAAATTACTCGAGAAAATGACAAATGAAGTGGCTGAATTAGTCTTACTCGATAATTATGACCAAACGCAAATGCTAAGTTTAGAAGCATCCGTCTCCCAGCAAACCATGGATTTATTCCGGCATTATATCGCTGAGTTGGAAAAAGCAGGGCGTTTGGATCGTAAACTAGAATATCTTCCGGATGATAAAACCTTGATGGAGCGCAAGGCAAATAATAAACCATTGACACGTCCTGAAATTGCCATCTTAATGGCTTATTGCAAGATGTATTTAAAGCAAGATTTATTAGCCAGCAATATTCCAGATGATCCTTATTTTAGTAAATATCTACTGACAGAATTTCCAAAGCCATTACGAGAAAATTATTTACCGCAGATCGAAAAACATAGTCTCCGCCGTGAAATAGTTGCGACCCAATTATGTAAGGCGATCACTGATCGAATGGGTATTAATTTTGTGGAACGTTTGCAGCGAGAAACCGGTGCCGCTACCATGTTCATCGTGCGAGCATTTGTTGTTGCAGCCGAGATCTATCATATGGAAGATTTGTGGCATCAAATCACATCACTCGATTATAAAGTCGAAACGACTATCCAATACCGAATGATGCTGCAAATTTACTATCTTATTCGTCGTGCGACACGTTGGTTTTTACGTAATCGTAAACCTAATTTAGACATTCAAAAGAATATCGATGACTTCTCTCAGCCAATTAATGATCTGATTAAGCATCTGCCGCAATTATTAGATGGCCCTGATAAAGAAGCCTTCGAAATTGGCATGGATTATTTGAAGGAAAACGATGTTCCAGAAAAATTAGCACGAAGTGTAGCGGCGTGTAACACCTTATTCACCTCCTTGGATATTGTGGAAGCCACCCAAAAATACGAATTAGATTTATTTGATGTTGCTAAAACCTATTATTTACTAGGGAATCGTTTAGAGTTAAATCGATTGCGTGAATTAATGAGTTCTTACGTGGTTGAAAACCAATGGGATGAATTAGCTCGTGCTGGTTTCCGCGATGATTTAGATCGCGTACAACGGAAACTCAGTTCCCGTGTCTTATTGATGAAGACCAAAGATACGAAAGACAAAAGCATAGAAGAGCGAATTGATATTTGGATACATCGACATCATTTCTTGATGGATCGATGGCAAAAGTTACTAACTGATGTAAAATCAAGCGATACAGTGGGATTTGTGATGTATTCTGTTGTATTAAGGGAATTGTTTGATTTTGTTCAGGCAGCATAAGGAAGCATAAGATATGGTGGCCAAAGGGATTTCGAGCGAACTGTCTTATCCCTCAAACTATGTTGAGGTATATGGATCGAAAATGCATTATGTAGAAGCAGGATCAGGAGTGCCTATTCTGTTTCTGCATGGCGTTCCTATGTCCTGTTACGTCTGGCGTAATATTATTCCGCATTTAGCACCATTAGGGCGCTGTATCGCCCCGGATTTAATTGGCTTTGGGAAATCGGATAAACCGGATATTGCTTATACGATCTTCGACCACATTCAATACATAGACAAATTCATTGCCACCTTAGGATTAAAAAATATCACCTTAGTCCTGCATGGCTGGGGTTCAGTGATTGGTTTTGATTATGCTATGCGGCATGAAGATAATTGCCGAGGGTTAGTGTTTTACGAAGCTTTTCTACGCTCTTTAAATGGACAAGATATTTCTTTACCCTTCCAAGAGCAAATTCTTGCCCTACAAGATGAAATGAATATATCCGATAGAATCATGAATGGTACCTCCTTCGTCGATAAAATTATTCCGCAAGAAGTGATGCGACAATTGACGGATGAAGAAATGAATTATTATCGGGAACCTTTCCTTCAAGATGGGGCGAATAAACCTATCCTGCAATATCTCAAAGACTTACCAAAAGGTGAAGGTCATACGAAAGTAGACCAGTTAATTGCAAATTACTCGAAAAAATTAATGCGGTCTTCCTTACCCAAGTTACTGCTATATTCTGTCCCCGGTTTTATTACCACGATTGCAACGGCTATGTGGGCGAAAGAGCATTTGCCGAATTTAGAAATCGCTGATCTTGGCGAAGAATTGCATCTTGCTCAAGAAAGCTGTCCAGACATAATGGGCGAGACGATCAGTGTCTGGTTGCAAGGTGTTGAAGCAGAGCAAGTTAAGCATGAGGAATAAAAAATGACGAATTATTCAGTCGCTATCGTAGGCGCAACGGGTTTAGTAGGAACAGCCGTCCTTTCTTTGTTGGAGGAACGTCATTTTCCTGTCAAAAACCTGTATCTTGTCGCAAGTCAACAATCGACAAGTAAAGTGAGCCACTTTCGCGGTGAAGTTCATAAAATTCATGACTTAGCTAATTTTGATTTTAGCTTAACGGACTTTGCTTTCTTTTGTGTCAACAATCAATTAGCGTCAGTGTACGCTCCCAAAGCGGCTCAAGCAGGGAGTATCGTCATTGATAAAAGCAGCTATTTTCGCTATCACCCTGATATGCCATTAGTAGTGCCGGAGGTGAATCTCGAAGCACTGGCGAGTTATCGTAACACTCGTATTATTGCAAATCCCAATTGTAATACCATTCCTCTCGCAGTCGGCTTGAAGCCTATTTATGATGCGGTTGGTATTTCACGTATTAATGTAGCCACGTATCAATCTGTTTCGGGAACAGGAAAAGAAGCTGTGACGGAGTTAATGGAACAAACCAAGCAGTTGCTTACTGATAAACCTGTGCATCCTAAAATTTATCCGCAGCAAATTGCTTTTAATGTATTGCCGCATTGTGATGATTTTCAAGAAAATGGTTATACTCGGGAAGAAATGAAAATCGTGTGGGAAATGCAGAAAATTTTTGCTGATAGTGCCATTGCCATTAACCCAACGGCTGTTCGCGTGCCAGTGGTTTGCGGGCATGCGGCAGCCGTGCATATTGAAACTAAAGATAAGCTAACGGTAAAGCAAGCCTTGGATTTGCTTTCTCAGGCGCCAGGCGTTAAATTGATTACCGGCGCTCAACCATATGCCACACCGCTTCAAGATGCAGCTGGAAAGGATTTAGTATATGTAGGCCGTGTTCGTGAAGATATTTCCCATGAAAAGGGGCTAAGCATGTGGATTGTTGCGGATAACTTACGTAAAGGCGCTGCGCTGAATGGGATTCAGATTGCAGAATGTTTAATCGAACGATTTTTATAACGTATGCTACTATCATTTATTATTGAAAATTACTTTAATCTACCTGTTGCGATTGGATTAGGGTCGATTTGCGTTATTGCCTTATATTTAATTTTCAAAAAACCTTCCGCATCGCGGCGTCATAAATTTAACACTCGTAAAAAAATGGCAGAAACCAAGTCCACTCATTCTCCTTTAACGATTACCTCGCACGACATCACTGCCATTGCAGGTGATGATGTGATGGCCACACAATTAGATTTAGCACGTGCTTATATTGAAACAGGCAGGAAATTATTAGCTAAGAAAATTTTGGAACATGTCATTGAGCAAGGGAGTTATGCGCAACAGAATGAAGCGAAAAATTTATTAGGTTTAATCTAACATCATGCGTATTGCTCTTGGTATTGAATATGACGGAAAAGATTTTTATGGATGGCAAGCACAGCGTAATTTATCCACCGTGCAGGGGACCTTACAAGATGCCTTGGGGAAGGTAGCCAATGAAGCGGTTTTCCTTTTCTGCGCCGGCCGAACAGATGCCGGTGTCCATGCTACGGGACAAGTGGTGCATTTTGATACCCGCGCCAAACGCCATATTGATGCATGGGTGTGGGGAACGAATTCCCATTTACCACCTTCTATTGTGGTGCGCTGGGCACGGCAGACCGATTATAGTTTCCACGCCCGGTTTTCCGCTTTAGCCAGGCGTTATCGCTATGTGATTTTTAATACTCCCATCCGACCAGCCATTTTATCTAATCGTGCTACATGGCATTATTACCCCTTGGATGTGGAGCGTATGCAGCAGGCAGGGCGTTATTTGATGGGAGAGCAAGATTTTAGCTCATTCCGCTCCTCGCAATGCAATTCAAAAAGCCCCATGCGCAATGTGACAGCGTTTAACGTCGAGCGGAAAGGCGATTTTGTGGTACTGGAAATTGAGGCAAATGCTTTTTTACATCATATGGTTCGGAATATTGCGGGCGTATTGATGAAGATAGGAGGGGGCTTAAAAGACCCTTCCTGGATGCAGGAGGTCTTACAGGCTAGAGATAGGCGTGCAGCAGCGGAAACAGCCCCACCTGATGGGCTTTACCTGATCCAGGTTCGATACCCTGAACCCTATCTTTTTCCTCCATCCTCGCCACTATTTTTGATATAATGCAAAACCTTGCAAATAAAGGGTAACCCAATGAGTTGGTTTAAAAAATTATTACCATCACGCATTCGGACCGGCGCTAATTCGAAAAAAGGCGTTCCGGAGGGCTTGTGGTCTAAGTGTGAAAATTGCAGCTCCATCCTCTATCGAACAGAGTTGGAAAGAAATTTAGAAGTTTGTCCTAAGTGCGATTTTCATATTCGTCTTCCTGCGCGTAAGCGGTTAAATTATTTCTTAGATCCCCAGACGATAGTTGAAATTGCAGCGGACGTAGGGCCGGAAGATAGGTTAAAATTCCGGGACTTGAAGAAATATAAAGATCGTTTAGCTGCTGCTCAAAAAGAAACGGGGGAAAAAGAAGCGGTAGTGGGGATGCGTGGTGAATTATGTGGATTACCTATAGTCGCTGTGGCATTTGAATTTGGTTTTATTGGCGGTTCGATGGGCGCTGCGGCAGGTGAGCGTTTTGTTCGTGCTATCACCGTGTGTTTAGAGCAACATATTCCTCTCATTTGTTTTTCTGCAAGCGGTGGTATGCGTATGCAAGAAGCATTGATTTCCCTGATGCAAATGGCTAAGGTGAGTGCTGCATTAGCGCAACTATCAGAACAGGGTATTCCTTATATTTCTGTTTTAACGAATCCGACCATGGGCGGTGTTTCTGCGAGTCTTGCGATGTTAGGCGATATTATTATCGCAGAACCTAATGCCTTAATTGGTTTTGCTGGCCCGCGAGTAATTGAGCAAACGGTACGCGAAAAACTACCGGAAGGTTTTCAACGTAGCGAATTTTTGTTAAAACATGGTGCGATTGATATGATTATGCATCGTAGTGAGTTACGCGATGGTGTAGCGCGGCTCTTAGCGAAACTCACCAAGCAAAAAGTGAAATAAACATCATTAATGGGGTAAATAACATGGAAAGAAAAACCAAACAAAGAATATTAGGAATTCTCGTTGTTGTTGGCTTAATCATCATTATGTTGCCGCTATTTCAAAGTGGTAAAGAGCTTCCTACTGAATCCGCCATGGTGAAAGCACCACCTTTCCCGGATCAAACAGTTCAAGTAGCAGCAAACCCGCCTGCGCCAGCCGACCAAGCTGCGCCCCAGCCTCCTGTGCCCATGCAGAACCCTACACCACCTTCGACGGATGCCCAGAATCCTTCCCCCGTCTCCGCTGATCAGCAACCTACCTTAGCGCCAGCGCCACCTGCTCAACCCTCTACAGCTACTCCTTCCGTCCCCCAACAACCTATTACTGCGCCCACTGCGCCTTCTAATAATGTACAACCATCTGCTCCCGTTCCGCATGCTGCAGCAGAGCCGTCCTCTTTGCCATTAGCAGTGCCTTCCTCATCAACAGCTGCTCAACTGAGTGCCGTTCCAGCAGCGGATCTTTCTCCCGCAGCTTCCGTGGCTGTTAGCACGAGTCAGGAAATGAAGCAGCAAACAGCAGCGCTAGAAGAACAGCCGGCACCTGTTAAGGCGATGTCTTCTATTAAAAAGAAAAAGCCAGTCAAACAATTGGCTACTAATACGACGATTTCTTCTGCTAAACACCTGCATGCCAATAAAGCGAAAGTAAAAGAATTACCTCCTCTTCATGGACCGCTAAACAATAATGGCTTAGCTAGCTTAAAGAGCCCAGCGTGGGTGATACAGATGGGTAGTTTTAAGAATAAAGCGAATGCATTGCGTCTTGTTAATCAGCTACGAGCTAGCGGTTATCGTGCCTTTATCCAGCAAGTGGCGACGCTAGAAGGGAATAGCACACGTGTTTTTGTTGGTCCTGAAACGAAATTTGCTTCTGCTCACGCATTAGCAAATCAATTAGAAAGTTCAATGCGGCTTCATGGCATTGTCATTAGTTATAAACCATTGGCATTGTAATATGCTGACGCAATATCATCTAAATTTTGCCACGCCAGGACGCGATATCATTAATATTACGGATAACATCACGCAGTGTGTGGCACAAGCAAATGTCACAATGGGCTTATGTCATATTTTTCTTCATCATACGAGTGCGTCTCTGATCCTGTGCGAAAATGCAGATGATTTAGTTAGGCGTGATTTAGAAGCGTTTATGTTACGCCTTGTTCCAGATGGCGATCTGCTTTACCAGCATGTGGCTGAAGGGCCTGATGATATGCCATCGCATGTGCGTACGGTATTAACACAGAGTTTTTTGATGATTCCGATTACGAATGGGAAATTAGCATTAGGAACGTGGCAGGGAATTTATTTGTGGGAACATCGTGTACGTAGCCATCATAGAAAAGTGACAGTCACAGTACAGGGATAATATTCCGTTTCACTAACGGTTTGCTATAAGCCAACACAAAAAAATCAAGATACAAATCGTCTTTGCTGATGATGCAAAGGAAGCAGTTAAGATTATTCAAGATGATCGTTGTATATTAAATTGGAAGGGTTAAGGTGAGATTAACCTAACTATAAAAATAATATTTATTATAAAAAAGGAGTGGTAAAAAATGACAGATGCTAGAAAACTAATTCGTGCAGAAGAAGTACATAAATTTATCCTATTTTTTGCCACGAAAGGGGATCCTCGTTCTTACGGGAATGTTAAGCGAGTGTGTAAATTATGGAATGTGCTTACATCTGAGGTGCAGTATGAAGCTCCACTAAGAGAATTATTAAGAGGAAGAATTAGGCTTAGAGAAGCCCAAACGCTGGCCTGGGATGTAAATTTTGCGAAGTGCTTTTTGCAAGGAAAATTGGCTAATCGATTAGAAAGCATCCATGACCTTATGCATCCTACCTCTAGGAGTGTTGCTGATGGTATAGGATATGGGCGTCCTAATGCAAGAAAACCCGAGTATTACCAATCGATGATAACCCCTGTCATAGATAACTTGAAGGCATTAGGTATTACTTTCAGGGATTCTACTGAAGAACTGGAGTTATTTTTTGTAATCGAAGCAGAAGCGTATTTGCGGAAATATGGAAATAGTTTAAAGAATATGGATAAATTGCTGATTTATTATAGTGGGATGGGTGGGTTAGAAGCAGTTAAGTTTTTAGTATTAAAAGGTGCTAATCCCAATAAAGTTTTCTGTCACTACACTCAAAATAGTAGTACAGCTAAGGAAAAACTCACTCCCCTTCAAATGGCTACATGGATAGGTTGGCTGCCGATTATGAAATATCTCGTAGAGGAGTGTCGTGTGGATATTAATTGGAGGAATTCTAGGGGAGAAACTGTTTTATCGGAAGCTCTGGTAGATACTGTAGGGATTGATGATCCAAAGGTGGAAGAAGAAAGGATTCAGTATCTCCTTGCCCATGGTCTTAACCCTACCTTTGAAGACTTAAATAATATAGCTGAAGGGATGGAAATTCAGGAATTTTTCACTCTACTTGGAAACATTCTTACAGCATACACACGCCGTCAGAGCGAACTCATAAATAGATGTCTAAAAAAATACATACTATCTGAATCAGAGGCACTAAATTTTTATAAAAATTTATTTGATACTTTCCTGGTCATTCCGTCGAATAATATTATCTCGAAGGAAAAACTTAATAAAGCATGGGAAAAAATAATTAGCCAGAAGGAGGCGATTCAAGCAGCATCCAATGCAGTTAATCTTTTTATCGTGCAATCAGCTAGGTCTAGTGTTGATGCAATAAATGAGGCAATAGTTAAGGAACTCGAACTCGGTAAGACACCAGAGGAATTTCGCAGCTCTCTTATAAAATATTATTATAAACCTATAATAGGTGCTTTTCAGTCTGCAGAAGAAAATGCATTGTTAAAAGTCGAACAAAATCCTGCATTGAAAGAATCAATAGCTGCTTTTCAGCTGCCAGAGGAAGCAGAATGGAAAAAATCGGTAAAGGATATAGAAAATAAATTGGAGGAGCACCAATCAAAAAAGCCTAAATGGTAATAGGCAAAAACATGCGGGCTTTGCAACAAATGCAAGGCTCGCGATCATTCTGCATCTGCTCTAGCGTCTTTATTCCGACATTTATTTTATACAAATGAAAAGGAGAGGATAAATCTCCGTCGTTATACTAGACAATTTCCGTTTGTTCCTGCATCATGTGAAACGTGACCAGTTTGTGCATTGTCAACTTAGATAATTATAAAATTGAGGAAATATAAAATGACAGAGATTACAAAACTTTCACCTGAACTCCAAAGAAACATTCTATTTTTTTCAACTCCTCCCTATACTACTCTTCGAGTTTCTAAATTATGGTGTAACCTTACAAAAGATATATATTATGAACGTCTATTAAAAAATTTATTTAGACACAGAATAGCTATCGAAGGAGGAGAAAGTTATAAGCAAAAATTTGACTTAGCATGGACTACTCATTTCGCCAGCTGCTTTCAGCAAAAACAACTAGATGAGCAATTAATAGAAATGCATGAGCTTATTGAGGTTCCTGATGCCGATTTTGGTGCTGATATAGGAGATAACGCGAATATAGGGTATGCCAGTGACACAGAGGATAGCGAATATCTATCAAAAATAAGTCCTGTCGTAACTAAATTGAAAGAATTGCATATCCCGTTCTCTAATGAAGATAAAATCGAAAAATTGAATTTGTATTTTGCGATTGAGGCAGAAGCGTATTTGCGGAAATATGGAAATGATTTAAAGAATATGGATAAATTGCTGATTTATTACAGTGGCAGAGGCGGTTTAGAGGCTGTTAAATACTTAGTATTAAAAGGTGCTGATCCCCATAGAGCATGTATCGCGATTACAGAGTCAGATGGAAGGACGTATGATTTTAACCCACT
>JAJPJH010000013.1 GCA_021324335.1 Gammaproteobacteria bacterium | reverse complement strand
GCTAGAATTAACCAAGTTACCCTGCCGCCACTACCATCAAGTAGCCCTGCGTCAAATAATAATAATTCTTCATCTGGGATAAATGTCCCTAATCAACCTGATGAAAAATTAAGTAAGGCTTTAAATAGCTACTCACAAGCTACTCAAGCTTATATTAATAGCTTTAAAGACAAACCAAAACATAGAGATATTCTTGAAAAAATAAAACTCACCGAAGAAGAAGAAAAATTATTAGAAGAATATCTTGATCCCGTTACATTGCAGGTCCCGAATATACCCGTTGAACTTAATGAAAACATTTATGATCTAGACACTTTATTAAAGATACAACAAAATGATAAGAAATTAGATCCAATTAATAGATATGAATTCGTTATGCGTGATATACAACCTGCCCGGCACATTGCAGCAAAGCTTACCGAGATTATTAAGCAGATACAAGAAGCGCATAAGAATGATCAGGGGAATGAACAAAAAAACGAGCAAGATGCGTCAAGTGATGAGCAGCAAGTTATGCCATCGAGACGTTTTGGCTAATTTGGGTAAATTTAAGCTAAGCTCTATATCTCCCAGCATCTAGTTAATAGATGCTGGTGATCAAAAATAATTAAAAGTAACAATGACACAAATATTCTCAATTATAATCGCGTTTATTATCGGATATTCTTGTTCGGGACTTCCAGTTTCTCAGGTTGTCTTGAACAAATTTATGAGTTATTCCGTGCTATTTATTTTATTGGTAATGGGGTACGATTTTGGCAGTAATACATCCAGTATATTACTAGAAGCAATGCAATTATCTAAAATAGTGACAACTTTCACGGTTGTTCTATTTCTATTTAACTTTTTCTCTGTATTTGTTTTTACTAAATTAAGATCCATTCAATCCAAAAACATAAGAAAAGATAACCACCAACATATAAATATTTTCCACTATGTTATTGAAAGTGGAAAATATTTTTTATGTATTTTTTTCGGGATAGCATTGGGCTATATACTAAAATGGCCATTGCTGTATGTGAATTGGATTATTAGTTTTATTCTTTTTATTATTTTATTTATTGTTGGATTTCAGCTAAAACAACAAGGTATTTCCATCAGAAATATTCTGCTCAACAAAATAGGCTTGGCTATTTCTTTCATTATAGTTGGTAGTTCTCTTTGCGCAGGAATTATTTCTGCAAAGATTTTAAATTTAAATTCCAATATAGGGCTGGTATTATCTTCAGGATTTGGCTGGTATACCTTATCAGGCATATTATCCGGGCAGTTAATTAGTCCTCATATGGGAGCCGCCTCTTTCTTTATTGATTTTCTCCGGGAAATGATGGCGATAATTCTGATACCTTCATTGGGTAGAAAAAATCCTATTTCATTTATTGCCTATAGTGGGGCAACGGCATTGGATTTTTCGTTACCTGTTATTAAGTTAAATCTAGGTGATGAGTGGGTGCCTATTGCTATTACGAGTGGGATGATTTTAACGCTGATTGTTCCAATTCTTATTCCTTTTTTTGTTATTTTAATTTGATAGTTTTGATAGTGATAAATAATTATTAGAGATTCGATTTGATCTCTCAAAATAATCATACCGAAGAGGAAGAGTTTTAATAATCTCTTAAGTTCATTTTAGTATGCTCACAATTAGGAAAAATTTTAAATGCTGCTGTTATATGCTTAACTCCGAGGAGAAAGTATGCTACGTAATGGTCTTAAGATTAAAAAACAATCAGAGAAAAAAGAGAACATTCCACCCGAGTACTTGGATTATTACACGAAACAGATAATGAAAGATCCTTATTTGGCTCGGATTGATGGACAATTACATCATGTAGATAAAAGTACTCTTGGTCAGCTGGTGGACGCTGCGGAGCCACTACCTGCGTTAAAAGAACAAATCGACGCGTGGAAGAAACAAAAAGAAGAAATACAAAAGGCAACAGTACCTTCCATAAAGAAAAATGACTATGATCTGAATATTTGTGTGATAGGTGGTGAGAAGTCAGGAAAGACAGCTTTAATTAATCAGTATGTTAATCATTCTTTTCGGCCTCGACATCCCTCATCCAGTTGGTATGCGGATTTTTCTCAAGTAACCAAAGAGTTAGAAAATGGAGAGGTTGTAAATGTGCGGATTTGGGAGCTTCCTTTACGCGCAGAAAATAAGGGTAGAGATTATCACGATCAACTACAAAAATTAAGTCAGGCTGATGCAGTCATAGTGGTGACCGATTTGACCAACATGCAAGATTTTCCTAACATGCAAAAGATAGTAGATCAGGCAGAATATTATTTTAGGCCAGAAGTTAGTCTGCTTGCGACCACTAAATCTGATTTGGTAGGGCAGCAATTAGTTACTATCCGGACTGTTAACGACTATATTAAAATAAAACAAATACCCGCTATTATTCGAACAAGTGCTAAAGATAATACAAATGTAGAAACACTTTTTGATACAGCTATTGAAACTGGCGTCAATAATAAATTAATAGCCCAAAATTTAATCGAATCGATGAATGGCTATAAATTTAAATTAGATCGGTTTTTTAAAAAAATTGCTAATAACTCTGATTTAGTTGATACCCAGAAGAAGCACGAGTTTGAGGAAGTAAAGAGAAAGGTCGCTGAGATATTTAGTAACAATTTTAATGCATTAAATTTGGATAGGCTTTCAGCTGCAAGTAAGGAATTGCAGCAATCTATTCAAAAGCTTGAAGATACAGCGAAAGAGCATAGACAAAATAAAAATGATCATTTGCTTGCCTGGTTTTTCAAAGCTAACTGGGCGAGAAATGCTCGCAGCTATAATGATTTTAAAGAAGTCTTTAATGTGCATAAGCAGCTAAAAAAATAATTTTCTCTATAGAGTTTATTGCCAACTAATAACTTGTTAGTTGGCATTTTTTAAAGAATATTCAATTCCTCCCTAACAAACTCCGGCACCACCATCGCTGCCTGATGCACATCAAAATTATAATACCTCGTCCCAAACCCCCGATTAAACACCTCCTTCTCTCTCACCCGCTTAAATGCCACCTGCTTCGTTGCCATCATCACCGTGCGCCAGCCGGAAGGATAACTCGGCTGTGGAAAATTCAATAACCGCCAATCATGAAACCCCGCCTGTTGAATATTCTGATACACCGGCTTTAACGTATTCATCTGCAACAATGTCGACTGACACGGCTGAATAAAAATTCCATTCGCACTCAACGCCTGATGATACCGCTGATAATGCTCCGGTAAACAATCCTCTGGATGATACGCTTGAATAATTACATCAAACATTTCACTTCCGCATTGTTTAAACCATTCCTGCGGCTCTGCAATATGATATTGCACACGCTCATCATTTTTTGCTTGATAGAGCGGTGAAAAATACTGTGATACGACTTCATCTAACACCACATTATCCATCACGCAATATACTTGCTTAACAGAATTGTGTTTCAACACTTCCTGCAAAATACCAAAACAATTTCCGACAATAGCAATCGTTTGTGGATTAGGATGGGTGAATAAAACAGGATGAGCCATCATTTCATGATAGAGAAAACCATCACGTTCTGAAATCATGACGTGATCATTGATGGTTAACATCATGCCGAAGGGAGAGGTTTGGTAGACAGCTAAGTTGCCTTGCGGAGTGGATTTTTCGTAAAGCTTTTGCTGAATTTCTATAGAGAAATTTTTTATTAGCTGATCACTCATGATGATATCCTCTTTCTGAAAGGCAGATTTTTGTATATTTTCTCGGCTTTATTGAATAATTCATAGCTGTCATCCCGGCGAAGGCCGGGATCCACAGGAAAATATACATCTAAGGCTAGGGTTATAACCCAGGCGTTTGTGATAAGGATGGATGGATCCCGGCCTTCGCCGGGATGACACCTATGTGAATTATTCAACAACGTCTATTTTCTCTATGATTCCGGAAATAACAGCGTCACATTTAACTGCAATTGCCAATCAGGGCCGCCGTTTGCCGGGGTTTTTACATTATCGTACGCTTGTACGGAAACATTCACGGGTTGTTTGCCAATATCAAATACATGACCGCCGCCAAGACCAAATGGCACAGTCCAGCGGTCTTTGGCCTTCGCTGTCCAATCGGCTGTAATAATCGGGGAACTGGTAATGTACCAACCGTGGGGGAAATTGTAGTTAATAAAGTATTGAAGTTCAAATTCGTTCACATTTTGACGATTCGCATCGCCTGCAACAGACCAAGCGTTAAATGTTAAAAAGCCTATGACCCAGGTTTTAGTGATCGTTAAAGCCACGAAAGAAGGCCCGACACTGTATTTTCCCTGGCCAATCTGCTTGTTTGTTGCAGTGGGTAACACGACCGTTGGGCCTATGCCCCAAATGAGTTGGCCAGGATGAGCAGGGGAAAAGAAAAATGAGGGATTAATATCGCCAAAACCATTAATATAGTCCCGATTGGGATATGAGTTCGGCTGCCGTACAACAGGAATAATAGTGCGTGTGATTAGATTTAAAGACTCATTTAAGGTAAAAGGGATAACTGGTTTGATATCTAATATATATTGCGTGTTGTCATGGGGACCATAACCAAAGTTGAAATTATTATTGAACGGAACAGAGACCATATTTTCGACAGGATTTTGCGATTTTTTTGCAAGCTCCGTTGCATTGTCTGTTGAAGCGGCAATGGCAATTGTGCTTAAAAAATAAGCTGCAAAACAGATCCATTGCTTCCATTCGCGTCCCTTTATCATTTCCTTAAGCCTTATTTTTTTGTAAAATTCCTCCTAAAGGATAATAAAATCTATGACTAAACGCCATCTCGTTATTGCTACTCGTGAAAGCCCGCTAGCTCTTCGTCAGGCGGAATCAGTGAAACAATTATTAATGACACATCATCCTCATCTTTCTGTCGAATTGCTCGGTATCACTACGCAAGCAGATAAAAGATTGGATGTCACGTTAACAGAAATCGGCGGCAAGGGATTGTTTGTTAAAGAATTGGAAGAAGCATTATTAGACGGTCGTGCAGATATTGCCGTACATTCTATGAAAGATGTCCCCATGGAATTGCCGCCCGGCTTATGCTTGCCTGTGATGTTGGAACGCGATGATCCGCGCGATGTGTTCGTATCCAATCAATACGAAACATTTATGCAATTACCTCATCGGGCTGTTTTAGGAACAGCTAGTGCACGCCGACAAACCCAATTGCTTGCTTTGCGTTCTGATCTTCAATTACACAGTTTGCGTGGAAATATTAATACACGGTTGAATCGATTAGATAAAAATGAATTTAATGCCATCATACTGGCAGCAGCAGGATTAAAACGCTTGGGGCTTACCTCCCGAATTCGTAGTTATCTTTCGATTGAACAATCTTTGCCCGCAGCAGGACAAGGTGCACTAGGCATTGAATGTCGGGAAGATGCTCACAGCGTATTAGCGGTGATTGCTGATCTCAACCATCTTCCTACTTATCAGTGCGTAACAGCCGAACGTGCAATGTGCCGACGCTTAGGAGGTGGCTGCAAGCTACCCGTCGCAGCTTATGCACAGTTGCATCGTGACGAGCTGACACTACACGGCCTAGTCGCTAACCGAAACGGCACGCGCGTGTTACGGGTTAAACATGGCGGTACCACAAAGCAAGCAGAAGACATTGGTATCCGCGCCGCCGAAGAATTACTTCAACAGGGGGCGGAGCAAATTTTGAGGGAATTTTTGTGATTCCGCTATATCTTCTTGTCACACGCCCTCCACCTGCCGGAAAGGTGTTATGTGATTTGATTGAAGCACGCGGCGATGTGGCAATTCATTTACCGACAATTGCTTTTGCGCCACCAGCCGATGAGCATCGGTTGCAGCGAGCGATTGCTAGGTTAGGCGAACAAGATTGGCTGATTTTTATCAGCCCGCAAGCCGTTTATGCCAGTATCCCCGCTATTCGCAGCAATTGGCCGGATTTTCCGCCGCAAGTGAAGTTAGCAGCAGTGGGTAAAGGGACAGCTGCTGCTTTAAAAGCAGCAGGGTATTTGGTAACAGTTTATCCATCGACGCAATGGAGTAGCGAAGGATTATTAGCATTACCAACCTTCCAATCCTTGCACAACCAAAAAATCGCTATCATCCGCGGCGACCCGGGCCGCGAACAGCTAGAAAGAGAATTAACCGCCCGTGGTGCACAAGTCACGCCGGTGATTGCTTATCAACGCCAACTGCCTGTAGTAAATCTCACCCCCTATCTTGCCATGCTGGCGCAAAAAAAAATCGACGCTATTATTGCTGCCTCCGGCGAAGGGGTGCAAAATTTAAAGAAGATGTTTCATGAACAAGGCTGGGACCAATTAAAACAACTTCCCTTGATTGTCATCAGTGAGCGCATAAAATGGCTTGCGCACGAGTTGGGATTTCAGACAATATGGATAACAAGTAATGCTAGTCATGAAGCGATTCTTGCCGTTATAGAACAAAAAAGGAATGAATTATGTCAGATCAAATAAACACTCGCTGGCGCCCGCGAATCATCAAAAGCGGCATTTTTATCGCTATGCTTTGTATTATAGTATTCATATGTTTATTTAGTATTACTTATTTTCAACTTATCCGTGCGAATCTTTCTTTATCACAATTAGTGAGTGATTTGCAAAAAGAAACAAAAAATAATCAAGATGCTATCACTGAAATGCAAACTTCCATTGCGCAATTACAAGACGATGTGCAGAAAAGCCAAGCATTATTATCAAAGCAAGAGCAAATTCTTAATGCGAATAAGTGGTATGTTTCAGAAGCCCAGTATTTAGTCCGCTTAGCGAATGATCATTTACAATTAGCCCATAATATTCCGATGACGATCCAATTATTACAACGCGCAGAACAAATGCTGCAGCCGATATCGACAAATGAGGTGATAGAAATACGTAAATCCATTATGGCGGATATGAGTCATTTACAAGCGATTCCACAAATCAATACAACGTTATTATATATGCAGCTAAATGCACTTAATAATCAAATTGATCAATTAACTTTCCCCATCACCCCCCTTAAAGCCAATGCGAATGCACCAGTGACGCCAACCACACAAGATTTGCCATGGTGGAAAGCAGGCTTACAAGAAACATGGGATGCGTTACATAAAATTGTCATCGTACGCCGCACTTCTCCTAATGAACAAGCGTTAGTACTGCCAGAAGAAAAATCTTTCCTTTATCAAAATCTTCATGCACAAATGGAAATGGTTATGTGGGCTGTGCTGCATCATGATCAAACGGTATATCACACCAGTTTGAATCGCATGATTGCATGGATACATCGCTATTTTGATCCCGATGCCATGATAACGAAAGCGATGTTACAAAATCTCTCTGCGTTACAAAATATCAACATTCAACCCCCGGATGCTACTCTCACAGCAACACTGAAATTGTTCGATCACTATTTTGCGCAAACGCAAGCAGCGCAATAGGAGGCTTTGATGCTGCGTTTAATCATATGGTTAATTATTTTAATCGGCTCCGTTTGGCTGGGGGTGGAAATCGTACAACATCAAGGGTACTTATTAATTGTTTATCAACCCTGGATGGTGCAAATGCCGGTTTGGTTTGCGCTCTTAAGTGCAATTGTTATATTGGTGCTTTTTTATTTATTGATTACCAGCGTCGATTTCTTACAGTTTTGGTGGTTCCGTGTTAAAAATTGGTTTCGATTTCGACGTGAGCAGCGCTTATATAGTAAAACGCAACTCGGTTTAATTATGCTAATTGAAGCGCGTTGGAAGAAAGCAGAGCGTTTATTATTAGCAGGTATCAATCAATCAGTTGAACCCTTACTCAATTATTTAGGTGCAGCCCGTGCAGCACAAGAACAAGCAGCTTATGATAGGCGCGATAGTTACATCAAAAAAGCCTATGACATTGCACCTGATGCTGAATTAGCAATCGGTATTACCCAGGCAGATTTAGAATTAAAGCAAGATCAACTCGAGCATGCTATCGCAACATTAAACCATTTACGTACTATTTCACCTTATCATCCCCGCGTCTTGAAATTGTTAGAAAAAGCCTATGTCCGTTCGGCTGATTGGCAGCATTTGTTGTCTATTCTGCCCGAGATGCGCAAGGCAAAATTATTGACGGCTGAGCAATTGGAATTATTCGAAAAGAATATGTATATCGAAATCCTCAAAGCAGCGAATATGAAAAGCGTGGATGAATTGCATGCCCTGTGGGATCAGGTACCACGGCGGAGTAAAAAACAGCCCGATGTGGTATGTGAATATGTCAAACAATTATCACGTTTTACTAACACCCGTTCAGAAATGGAGGAACTGATTCGTAAAACAATTAAATATCATTGGCAGCCAGAATTAGTAAAAATATATGGCACCTTACCGTTTGCTAATTTGAATCGCCAATTAGTTATTGTGGGCGCATGGCTAAAAATTTACGGGTCTAAGCCGGAATTGTTGTTGACGTTAGGCAGGTTATGCGTACGGGTGCAATTATGGGGGAAGGCAAAAGATTATTTCGAAAAGTGTTTAGTCTTAGGCCCTAATAAAGAGGCGGCGCTGGAATATGGAAAGTTACTGGAGCAATTGGACGAACCAGAGGCGGCATTACGGGTGTATCGCGAAGGATTAGCATCTTTTCCCTGCCACGAGATTTTAGTATGATCACACTCAATTATTTTAAGAGAGCAGTTTTATGCCTTTACTCGACATTCTTCAATATCCTGATCCCCGCTTACGCACCAAAGCGAAGCCGGTGACAAATATCGATGATGAACTTCGCCGTCAGGTCGAAGATATGTATGAGACCATGTATCATGCGCAAGGTCTGGGCCTCGCAGCGACCCAAGTCAATATCCACCAACGTTTTTTTGTGATGGATCTCTCGGAAAAGCGTGACCAGCCAGTTTGTGTCATCAATCCGGAAATCTTGAGCCAAGAAGGGAGTCAAGATGATTTTCACGGTTGTTTATCCGTTGGAGCAGGTATCTCCGATAAGATTAAACGGGCAGCTAAGGTCCGTCTGAAGGGGATGGACTTAGAAGGTAAAGCTTTCGAATGGGAGTTAGAAGGGCTCGCTGCTATTTGCATTCAGCATGAAGTTGATCATCTGAATGGCATCTTGTTTATTGATCATCTATCCCGCTTAAAGCAAGAAAGAATTCGTAAAAAGATCGAAAAATTCCGACGTCAGGAACAAGCATAAGTGGTAGGCAATTCCTCTTTAAAGATCATTTTTGCGGGGACCCCGGAGTTTGCTGCTGTCGCATTAGAATCCTTATTGCACTCTCAACATCAAGTCGTCGCCGTTTATACTCAACCCGATCGGCCATCTGGCAGGGGTTTGAAGTTGACTCCCAGTCCAGTGAAAACCTTAGCGATGCTCTATCAACTCCCTGTTTATCAACCGCCATCGCTTAAAGATACTTATGAACAAGAGCAACTGGTGAGCTTCCATGCTGATGTCATGGTCGTTGCTGCTTACGGCATGCTATTACCCGCTGCCGTGTTACGGATCCCTCGCTTAGGCTGTATCAATATTCACCCGTCTTTGTTACCACGCTGGCGTGGTGCGGCTCCTATTCAACGCGCTATCTTTGCTGGCGATACCATTACGGGCGTCACCATTATGCAAATGGACCCCGGTCTCGATACTGGGCCTATTTTGCTACAACGCCAATATGTGATGGAGCCGGATGAAACCTCCCAAACATTACACGATGTATTGGCAAAAGTGGGGGCTGAAGCATTAATCGATACACTGGATCTTCTCGCTCAAAATAAAATTGACCCTCAGCCTCAAGACCACCATGCCTCAACGTATGCAGAAAAAATCAGCAAAGAAGAAGCCATCCTCGATTGGACGCGGCCGGCTGTTGAACTCGAACGAGAAATCCGTGCTTTTAATCCTTGGCCTGTTGCCTATACCACTTGGCAAGGACAAAGTTTTCGTATTTGGCACGCAAAAGCGGTAGCCGAGCAACATCATGCCGAGCCCCGGACTATTTTACATGCCTCACGCGAAGGCGTGGACATTGCGACAGGCGAGGGTATTTTACGTTTGCTGCAAGTCCAATTACCGGGCGGCAAAATCATGTCGATTGGTGATTTTTATAATGCCAGGCGCCATGAGTTAAGAGTAGGCGAAAAATTGAGATGAATCTTCGATTAACCGCAGCCCGCATCATTAATGAGGTGACGAATGGCCGTTCCTTATCGGATGTGCTTACTTCTTCCTTATCCGTTATCAAAGAACCCCGTGATCGGGCTTTTGTGCAGGCAATTTGTTACGGCGTTTGCCGCTATTATTCGCGATTAGATGTCGTGCTGAGTCAATTATTAAAAAAACCGATGAAAGCCAAAGATAGTTTAGTGCATGCTTTATTGTGCGTGGGTTTATATCAATTAATGGAAATGCGTGTTCCCCCGCATGCAGCCGTTGATGAAACGGTTAAAGCTGCGGATAAATTCAATCAACCTTGGGCGCGCGGATTAATCAATGCTGTTTTACGCGAATATTTGCGCAATAAAACGATGATAGAGGAATCAATTAAATCTGATCCTGAAAGTGACTATGCACATCCTTTATGGTGGATAAGCAGTATTAAAAAAGCATGGCCTCTGCAATGGCAAGCTATTTTGCAAGCGAATAATAATTATCCGCCGTTTGCATTGCGCGTTAATCAACGTCATATGACACGTGAAGGGTATCTGGCAAAGCTTCAAGCCCATGAATTAAGTGCCCATATTATTCCTCAAACCCAAGCTGGCATTATTCTGGATTCGCCAATGGCAGTTGAGTCCCTTCCTGGTTTTGCTGAAGGTGAGATATCGGTGCAAGATGGTGCTGCACAATTAGCTGCTGAATTATTAGATTTGCAACCGGGTCAGCGGGTGTTAGATGCGTGTGCTGCCCCTGGTGGTAAATTAACTCACATTCTGGAATTACAGCCCGATTTAAGCGCGTGTATTGCCATCGAAAAAGAAGCAGCACGACTGTCCTCCATCAAAGAAAATCTCGCGCGATTACAGTTATCTGCACAGTGTAGTTGTCATGATGTCGGGGATGTGAACCATTGGTGGGATGGTCAATTATTCGATCGCATTTTATTAGATGCGCCCTGTTCTGCAAGTGGTGTGATTAGGCGTCATCCTGATATTAAGATATTGCGTGAACCACAAGACATTCGCGCGTTGGCACAACAGCAGAAAGCATTACTCACCGCCCTTTGGCCGCTGCTTAAACCTGGCGGGATGCTGGTGTATGCAACGTGTTCAATTTTTCCGGAAGAGAATGTGCAGGTGATGCAGGCGTTTTTAGCTACTCATGAGGATGCGAAGGAAGAAGAAATCCTGGCAACATGGGGTTTGCCCTGCGAAGTGGGTAGGCAGATTTTGCCGGGAATGGATGAAATGGATGGATTTTACTATGGGTGCCTGAGGAAAAGAGGGTGATTTATGCTTTTAACCCGGTTAAAATGTAATATATATCAATTTCAACCCGGTTAAAATGCAAATGAAAGACCAGCTTATCGCCTTGATCCATCAAGCTAATCCTTGGCTAAAAATGCCTGGGGTATCGATACTAAACAATGATTACATCCCCCGTCTGCAGACTGCTAAGCTACTTTTACCGGAGTGGGATAATCTCTGGTTAGTCTTAGTAGGACCTCGTCAAGCGGGAAAAACGACACTCGCAAAATATCTCTCCCACGTTCTTATCCAACAAAAGCGTTTTGAAAATCTGCTTTATCTAAATTGCGATTTATTAGAGATTAGGCAGTGGTTAACCAGTCCGCTTTTTATCCAAGAGGCGATGGATGAATTCCATTTAAAACATCCCATTATTTTGGTTGATGAGGTGCAACGCCTAGAAAATCCAGGATTGTTATTAAAAGCCTGTGCAGATTTAAAACTTAATATTAAGATGATTGCGACAGGTTCTTCGCAATTGGAAATGAAGAGTAAAGTCCAAGAATATCTGACAGGACGGCATTTAGAAACATTAGTATTGCCTTTAAGTTATCAAGAAATAGGTAGCGTTGAGGAAGCGCAGTTAATTTATGGGTGTTATCCTGCTATTGTTAAATCAACAGAAAAAACTATTTTGCTTAGCCAGATTTATCGAGATTATATCGCTAAAGATATTATTGAAATTCTCAGAGTCAGTAAACCAGATGCAATGCAAAAACTTATCACCTTCCTTGCCCATAGTTCTGGCCAACTAGTAAATTATAATCAATTAGCGACGGATTGTTTGATTTCGGTGGGGACAGTGCATCATTATCTTTCTATTTTAGAAAATACTTATACTATATCGCGCCTTACTCCTTTCGTTGGCAATAAGCGAAAAGAAATTACTAGCAATCCTATTTTTTATTTCATTGATAATGGATTCAGAAATCAATCCTTACATAATTTATCGACATCACTTGATGCGCGGCAAGATATAGGATTATTAATTCAAAGTGCTGTATTTCAAGAATTGCTTAAATTTAAAGTGCAGCGTTTTTATGATTTTTCCCTGCATTTTTGGCGTACACAAAGCGGAGCTGAAATTGATTTTGTGTTATATAAAAATGAGAATGATATTATTCCCATTGAAGTAAAATTTAAAACAATGAACGATCCTGTCATCACCCGAGCATTTCGTTCTTTTATTGAGGCTTATCAGCCTCGATATGGATTTTTTATTACAAAAGATTTTAATAAAAAGATTATAGTGGATAATTGTGAAGTTAATTTTATTTCTTTTTCTCGCATAATAAGATTGCTGGAGAAGTTAGAAGCTATCCTGCAAGCTTCAAGGCGTATATAATTTATCATCATCCATGTCCATCTCATCTTTCTGTTCTAAATTGGAATTGCTGATAGTGTTATATGGAGAAAAAATGGAATTTGTTACCACATGACTCGGCTGAGGGGAGGGTGTTAGCGATAAGGTTCCCATGCTTTGAAAAATCACTGCTTCATTGTTTAGTTGTTCTAAGCGCTGATTATTTTCGCGATATTCCGCGGAGGCTAAATAGTCTTCTGATGAAGTTCGTTTCTCAAAAAATTCACGGAATGCTCGAAAATTAAATCTCACATCGCCTAATGCTTTTTCTTTCTCTGTTTTGGGTTCGATATGCTGAAATACCCGTATAGCTTCCTCATATGCTAGTTCAGCTTCGTCATTTTTTCCTAAATGTAATTTAGCATCTGCCAGATTGAAATTTAATTCTATGGCATCGCGGTACAGGTTGCCCGGGAAGGAATCAAGATGTTTGTTATGGAGTTCAGCCATTACGCTCAGAGCATTTTGATAATGTACCGCTGCTATATCATAGCGGTTCATATTAAAATAGCAGTTACCTAAACGATAATAGGTATCCATTAATGAAAGAGAATCACTGACTGATAGAGTTGGGAGTTTTCGCATGATATCGATAACGTTCAGATATAAATTGCTGGCAGTGAGGTGTTTCTTTTGTTTGGAAGCATACCAAGCTTGATGAAAATAATGTTGAGCTTGTTGGCGATAATCTTGCGGAAGCGCTGCTTCTAGTGTGTCTAGTATTTGCCTAGCATCCATATTTTCTCCTGCTATTAAAAATGTGAGCAAAAGTGCTCACGATTTTATTTCCTGCCCCGACGTGTCTTACCAACCACATTCGTATCT
>JAJPJH010000060.1 GCA_021324335.1 Gammaproteobacteria bacterium | reverse complement strand
TAATCACTTTAACTAAAACCGCAAAAACCAAGCAGGATAGTTGGTGAGAGTCGTTTTCATACCATGGCTAGCAACCAAAACTGCTCTACTCGTGGCGAGTTTTGCCGGCAACGGCAACACTGCATTAGAGAAGGTCTTAGTGTAGTCGAGAAAGTAACGCCTGTCAGATACGAATGTGGTTGGTAAAACACGTCGGGGCAGGAATAAAATCGTGAGCACCTTTGTTCACATTTTTAATAGCAGCCAAGCATCACCGCAGAATAGTCAATCTTCATCGAATCACTCGCGAGTAAGTTCGGTTTCGGATTCGGATAGTAGATTAACAACGGTAACACCTGTGAGCAGCAGAATAGAAATTTCTTCGGCAAGCAGCAATAGCTTTTCAGGGCGCTTAGGATTAGTAGCAGCGATACATCAACAGCGATTGCAAGAATTACAAAACGACGAAGCAAGACGTCAGCAGCAACTTAGCATTCTTAGAAGCGACCTGCCTTCGTATGCGAGGAGAGACATTCCCGCTGTAATACGTACAAGAGTAGAACAGCGAGCTCCTTTAAATTATTGGCTTTTAGCAGCAATGGTAGGTGTATTGCCTGTTATTCAAACCATCCTGGAAAAAGATAGCAGTATATTAGAGTTTGTCTGCTCAATCAGACTCCTCCCAGGAAGAACGGCTTACACCCTTACCATCGCCACAAACTTCTCCTACCTCATTTTTAAACACTGACTCACAAACACAAAATCCGCATCGCTTATTTACTTCTTCGTCTAATAACAATCTCCCTACATCTACAGCATCAAATGCTTTCATCCAAATTCCTTATTCGGAGTGGCAAGCTATGAGGAATGAGCTGCGTGAACTTAGGGAGCGGGTAATACATCTAGAGCAAGGGGTTGCATTTCGGCCCCAAAGATGAGGACTTTAAATTTTCCTAGCATATCATCATTTGTTACATTTGAAGCCTTTTTTGATACCGGTAGAAATACAGTGAATTTTGTCTGTCTGGAATATATGGATGTTGACAAATATCAATATATGATTAGATACGGCTGTAGCTATCCGCCTCGGTTACTGGTCTCCAATTAAAGCGAATGCTTTTACACGCTTGTAGCTTAGAAAAAATGCAAAAAATGCAGAAGCACCCATCAGCATGGTAACAACAATAAACAAGCTCATAGAAAAAATTAAATCATGATTCAAATAACCTACGAATATGGAAGCCACCGAAGCTGCGCCCATTTGAAAAAATCCCATTAAACCCGATACTGAACCCGAAATGTTAGGAAACAAGGTGATACCACCGGCTGTTCCCAAAGGCATTATAAAACCATTGCCTATTGATAAAATTGACATCGGTATGATCATAGTCAATACATTATTTGTCTCTAAAATGGCATTGATTGTCAGTCCTACTCCACCACAGAACGAGATCATGATTCCAATGCTTAATGCCGCATCTAATGAAATATAATTAAGTAAGCGACGACTTATCATGTTCCCCGTAAAATAGCAAAGAGATAATACAATATAAAGATAACCTATTTGCTGGGAAGCAAAACCATATTGGTGAAAGATAAAAGGTGATTCAGCAAGATACGCATAATAAGCCGCACAGGCTGCACAGACTATCGCCGTATAACCAATAAATAATGGATGCTTGAGAATCACTAAATAATTTCTATAGACTGATGTAACAGCAAGGGAACGAGACAGTCGAGATTCTTGCATGCAGCCAATTACTAATAACAATAGCACTATTCCTAGCATCCCTATAAACAAAAAAATCATATGCCAGCTATAAAACATCGTCAGGTATCCCCCAATAATAGGCGCTATGGCAGGCGACATACCAATAAGAGGAAAAATCACTGCCAATATTTTTGCTGCCTCTTCCCGTTTGCACATATCCCCTATCACCGCTTTCCCTACCACGGCGCCTGTACAAGCTCCTAACGATTGAAAAAACCTGGCTGCAATTAATTGCTCAATAGTATGCGCCAGCGCACAACCAAAAGAAGCGAGTACAAAAGTGATTAATCCAGCCACCAATGTTTTTTTACGGCCCCATCGATCAGACAATGGACCACAATATAATTGGGAAATAGACAATCCTAACAAATAAATACCCAACGTTTGTTGCACTTTTACTATTTCAACATGCAATGAAGATGCAATAGAAGGCATGGCAGGTAGATAAATATCTGACGCGAGAAGACCTATTGCCATGGTCAAACATAACATGGTGATAAACACAAAAGAGATTTTCGATTTCATTTCAAACAATCCCTCATCCAATCACACATTAAGGGAATATATTCATGAAAATAGTTTTGGCAGACATGTTTTTCATTTGGATAAAACTTCAATAATGCACGCCCTTGGCACCAGTTCATAATTCTCTGGCAGCTTGCTAATGTAAAAATCGTATCAAATCCGCCATGAATACAAAGTACAGGACACGTTGGAGCAGGCAATTCTTTTAAGTGAAGCTTTTGTTTTGCCAAGATAGACATATCGTCTAACTTTTCTTGCTGAAATACATAAGCAAAATCATGTTTGATACGGAGGTTGATCTCATCAAAATGATCAATATCGAATCCTCCTGAAAGATTGATACAGGCTTTTATTTGTTTGCCCAACCTACTTGCACCACGCAATGCTAAGTAACCACCGAAGCTAACACCAAATAGGCCTATTTTATCTTTCTGAATCCGATGACAGCTTATTAGGTAATCCACACAAGCTTGTAAAACTAACTCAAAATAAATAGGCATTGCATAGTGACCCAGCATCACCCCTTGACCAGGGCCATCAAAAATAAGCACAGAGAGACCGCGAGCCATAAACTGCTTTGCAAATGTAAATAGCTCGACTTCTTTGGCTGAATCTAACCCATTAATTAAAATGACACACGGCAGGTCATTTTTCTCATCGGGAGACAGAAAATATCCTGGTAAGTGCAGTCCTTGAAAAGGAATAGATACTTTTTGGCAATGAGAGAAAGCAAAAGTTAAGGCCTCTTCAAAGCAACCAGTCACCTTTTTTCGCACTTTTTCTTTTAAATGAGGCTCATGGAAATACATAAACTCAGCCCAATGGTAACACGTTGCTGCATTCATATAGTTATCATAAGCAGTGACATGGTAATTGCCATGGCCTGCTTTCTCACCTGCCTTTTCATATTTTTCTGCTTGTTCCGTCCAACTAGCTAGCCAATTCTTCCAAAAGGAAGTTTCATCCGAAAAAGAAGTGTTCATCGATTGGGTTGCAACAACAAGATCACCCCACCCTAGGCCCGGTAAAAGCAGCCTAGGAATAAAGTATTTTATTTTTTCATATAACTCAGAACTTAATTCTAATGACATATTCATTCCTTATATTTTCAGCATTCTCTTTTTAGAGGTTGAGATGGTGTAGCCAATGAGGAACAATATAATCAAGACATTAAAGGCGCCGAAAATGGTTTCACGTAGCACTAATCCCTGTAAAACATCGGTGGCTAGCGGCAAACCTCCTGCTGCGATCACGGCTTGTTTAGCAATAAAAAGGATATAGCAGGCATTCAATAAAACAATAATAGACCCTGTTAATTTAATTTTAAAAAATCGAGATTTAAGCAAAGACCTTCGTAACAGCAACATACCAAATCCTGAGATAATCATTAAAACCAATCCCGGGATAGTCAATATTTCAATCAACTCCATAATCGTCATGCGTACATATTGGGTAATGGGGATAATTTCCATGGGTGTGCCTTCAGCGATATAGACCCAAATAGAGCCTAAGAATAAAGTGAGTCCTATAAAATGGAGAAATTTAAAAACACTGTACATAGTTAGTTTCCTTCTAATTAAAGAGAATATAATTGGTTTGTTTTAAACAAAGTTAATGCCTGCTCTTGTAAAAGCAATTTATCTACTTTGCCATTACGATTCCGAGGCAATGGAGTAGACGTTTTAGCTATATAATGAGGTAATTTCAAGGAACTTAAGTTGGAAACGAGAAAATGTTTGAATGCCGGATGATGAATATCCTGTGCCATTTTGATAAAAGCAACCGGATATTCATGGTTATCGGAGGGATGGAGTAAACCCACTACTGCAACCTCCTCAATACCTTCCCACTGTTGGATAACATCCTCTACTTCTTTTGGATAAATGGTAAATCCGTTGGAAGTGACAATACAGTCTTTTTTCCTACCTTTTAGATAAAGGTACCCTTCTTCATCCAAGAAGCCGAGATCACCTGTACGGAACCATCCTTGATGAAAGGAATCATCCGTAGGCTGTTTGCTGTTCATGTCCCAATAACCTGACATCATGGTAGGTCCTTGGATAGCGATTTCACCTATTCCAAATGGAGGAAGCTCTTCCCCTGCTTCATTTACAAGAATAATTTTCGTCTTGGCCGCAACACGACCTACACTATCAGGCTTAGACCGATGATCATTTTCATCCAACCAGGTGATAGGGCCACAGCTTTCCGTTAGCCCATAGCCTTGAAGCCATGAGCAATTCACTATCGTCCGTATTTTTCTTAAAATCGCTGGCGGCATAGGAGCAGCACCATAAGCAATTAGCCTGAGGCTTTTTAGGTCTCGCTGGGAAAGCTTCCCATCTGTTAGGGCACGCGCAATACCATAAGGTTGCAACATAAAATGGGTAATGCGCTTTTCTTCTACTTCCGAAAATATATCTTTTACATCTTGGCACGACCTAAACACCAGCATAGCGCCACGGAGTAATACAGCAGCACTTAATGGCAATCCCGTCGTATTAAATAAAAAGCCAGTCAGCAAGACGCGGGATGCCTCATCTAATTGCATTTTTTCTGCTATTGTTCTTGCTTGAACATACAGCGATTTTTCTGATAAACAAACTCCTTTTGGCTTTCCGGTGGTTCCACTGGTATAAGGCTGAATGAAATGGCGAGAAGCTTTTGATTTCGTTTTTGGAATATTTATTTTCTTTATTTCCTGCGTTCTCATTTCACTAAAATACAAAATTCGACTTTCATCAAATTCTATTTTCTTGCCATTTCTTGCTGTTTCACCTATTAAAAGCCAATCAGGACAAGCATGATCTAACAAGCTTTGAAGCTCTCGCGGTTTAACATCGACAATATCATAAAGAAAAATAATAATGACATTTAACCGACTAGCAGCAAGATAAAGATAAATTAAATCAATTGAATTAGGTGCGGCCACTGCAATCCTATCACCTGGTTTAATGCCCTGCCCTATGAGATAGCAAATGGTTTTTTCTACCTGTATAGCCAGTTCTGAATAGGTGATGGATTGATCAGATGCCAGAATGGCAGTATGGTGGCCTCTTTTTCTGGCCACCTTTTTTATAGCGTAATAAAGTAACATACTATTTCCCATCACTTGCATTATTGTAATCTTCTCTCAACATAGGCATAAACTTCACCTAAGGTATTGAGAGCACGGAATTCATCAAATTTTAAGTGAATTGAAAATAGCTTTTGCAATTTTACTAATAATTCGACTTTTTCTATTGAATCAATTCCTATCTCATCCAATATGATATTCCCATCAAGTTTGATATCTTCCATTGCCAGAGTGATCTTCATCATTTCATTTATTTTTTCTGCTACATTTAACATTTTTTATTCTCCTTTTTAAAAAAATAATTAATTTGAATACTTACTAGCGATTAAGGCCGTTCCAATACCACCGTATCCACGGTTATTAATCAGTACATGATTAATTTCGCTTTCGATTGCTTGATTTGATACCAATTTAATTGGACATGATTCATCAATTCCATCAACAATCATGGTAGGTAAAATATGCTGATTTTTAATGGATAAGGCTGAAATGATGATATCGAAAGCACCATTTGCACCAAACGTATCGCCGTAGAGCGACTTAGGTGCAGTGACGTAACAATTGGAATGCCCAGAAAAGTAGTGATGGATCGTTTTTGCTTCTTGTAAATCTGCTTGATGTGTTCCCGCCCCATCCGCCAGGACTAGATCAATATCACTAAAGTGAATACGACTTTGATTCATCGCTAGTGAAATGGCACGATCCAGTCCTGAGCCATCTTGCATTAATTGATTAGGATTACAAGCTTCTGTTGTGTGGCCAAATCCTTGTAATTCTGCATAAATGACAGCGTTACGAGCCAGCGCTGACTCCAACGTTTCTAGCATGACAAAGGCTGATCCTTCCCCTGGCACCCACCCATTTCGTTTGCTGCCAAACGGTTGATAATTCCCGTCTGGAGAGAGGTAATGATCTTCACTCATTAAACTTGCCACTGAACAGGCGGCCATCATAAAGGGAGTCACCATAGCCTCTGTACCGCCCGCGATAGCGTAATCCAAACGGCCAGCACGTATCGCTTCAGCAGCATACCCGATGCTGGTTAAACCACTACTTCGACCACTATCGATGGTCTTACTGTGACCTTTGATTCCATGCAAAATAGATATCTCACCTTGCGGTGCTGCAGGAAACCAAGCTGTTGCAAGATAGGGATTAATTAATTCAGCGCCTTCTACATATAGATTTCTGAGTTCTCTATCAGTAAATTCCCACCCTCCAAACATATTCCCCACATAAAAGCCAATACGATTTTTATCTACTGTATCCAAATTTAAATGGCTATCTTTGATAGCTTGTTCACTGGCAATGAGTGCATATTGTGTAAAACGATCTAATTTCTTGGAAAGTCTCCTGGGTAAATAGTTATCGACATTAAACTCCGTCATTTGCGCCGCGAATTGATATTTAAAATCCCTGCTATCAAATCGCGATAGGGTTTGTATAGCAGATTGGCCCCTCATAGCATTCTCCCAGAATGCCTCGACATTCATACCTAATGGAGAAACGAGACCCATCCCCGTAATGACAATTCTTCTATTCTTATTCATTATTGTATTCCTTCATGGATGGCTAGCTAAAACAATGGAACTATGAATTCCCGAAAAACCACTTGCATTTTTTAACGCATATTTCATCGCATGCGGAGCCGCTTTATTGGGAACATAATTCAAATCACAAGCTGGATCAGGGATAGAATAGTTCATCGTCGGATGAACTTTCTGATCAACAATACTGCAGATAGTGGCGATGGTTTCAATAGCATTGGCTGCCGCTAAAGCATGACCACACATAGATTTTAGGGAACTGATGAGAAGCTGATTAGCTTTTTTACCGAATATTTTTTTATATGCAGCTGTCTCATTAACATCGTTTTGAGGCGTTGAACTACCATGTGCGTTAATATAATCAATTTCATCTGGATCAATCTTTGCATCCTGCAAAGCAATTTCGATGGAACGCGCTAGATCAGCGCCGTTATCAGGCAAACTTGTCATGTGATAAGCATTAGATGTAGAACCATATCCTTTTATTTCAGCTAAGATAGGTGCCTTTCTGCGTAAAGCATGTTCTCTTTCCTCTAACACTAAAATGCCACAACTTTCCCCCAACACAAATCCATCGCGTAACGCATCAAAAGGTCGCGAAGCTTGTGAAGGAGTATGATTATGTTTACTGGACAACGCACCAATCGCATCAAACGCAGCCATCACCATAGGGGTTAACGGCGCTTCAGATGCGCCTGTGATCATGACTTTTGCCCGTCCTGAACGAATTAAGTCCAGGCTCAATCCGATAGCATCTAACCCTGCTGCACATCCGGTAGGCACCGTATTGCACGGACCTTTGAATTTATATTCATAAGCAATTTCAGCAGAAGCAACATTAAAGGTGGATGCTTGAAACAAAGCTTTATGTGCCCAGGTTGGATTCAATGGCATCTTACCATTTTCTGTGAGCTTCAAAAATTCTTCTTCCATGTGCTTGGTACCGCCAATCGCATTAGCGATGCAAACTCCTATTTCATTATGTTCCGTATTGGTAAGATCTAATCCCGCCTCAATAATGGCCATTTTTGTAGCTGCAAGCGCAAATTGAACATAACGATCCAGGCGGCAAATTTGATTTTCTCTCAGACCAAATACTCTCGGGTCGAAATCACTGACACGTCCCCCAACAGTCGATTTCAAGCGATGGACCTTCGCAAATTCAATTTCAACAATACCGGATTTACCTAGTAAGGTATTTATCCAGAAAGTTTCTTTTCCAATTCCATTGGGGGCTATCACGCCCACTCCTGTGACCACCACGCGTCTATCGCGTTTATAATCAAGTTTCATTTCGTGTATTCCTTCAATGTCCTTCAATGCAATTAATAATTTCCCAAACCACCACACACATTAATAGCTTGAGCCGTCATTCCTCGGGCTAGAGGTGAAACCAAAAAGGAAACCATATCGGCCACTTCTTCGGGATGAATATAGCGGCCTATAGGAACACGTTCTTCGATGCGTTTTTTTGCTTCCTCTGGTGTGACATTCCAAAGCTTGCTATAGCCTTCCCTGACACGGGTAGCCATGGATGTTTCAACGAAACCAGGACAAACAGCATTGACTGTAATATCTTGGCGCGCCAGCTCCAGACCTAATGCTTTGCTAAAACCCACAATGCCATGTTTTGAGGCGCTATACGCAGCCGCAAACACAACCCCTTGTTTCCCACCCGTTGAAGCTATATTGATAATCGCTCCGGGTTTTTTCATTTTATTCTTGCTCAAGACAGCTTTTGTCACGTAATAAACACTGTGTAAATTGGTTGTGATGATGCTATGCCATAAATCATCATCCATTTCGGCTGTCCGACCACCGCCACCACGCCCTGCATTATTAACAAGAACATCAATAGGATCTAGAGAGTCAATTAATTGATAAACTAATTGTTGATCAGTCACATCACCCATCATGATATCGGCATTACCACCAGATGTTTTGATTTCATTTTTTACTTGAGTTAATTCTGACGAATTTCGCGCGAGTAAAATGACATCAAAATTATCTTGTGCGAGCTTTAAGGCAATCGCCTTGCCAATGCCACGCCCGGCACCCGTAATAAGAGCTCTTTTTTTGATAATAGTTTGCATCTTAGGATTCCTTATGATTATAGTTTTGCAATAGTTTGCATGGTCAATGAACTGTTTTTGGCAATCGCTGTCTTAATACGTTCTAGTGCTTCTTTGGATGGAATTTCACCCCACAGGGCATACACTCCTGTTGGATTTAATCGAATTCGATGATAAGAAGTAATCTTTGTCCCTGCTCCATTAGGTTCTAGTAACCATGAGCCTTCATGTTCACGTAAAACAGGTGGCGGACTAGGTTGGAAATAATCAATTCGAGTGTTTTTAAGACAGCGTCTTATACTGCGGATTTTTTCAATCTTTCCTTGTGTCTCAACTGTCATAATAAATTCTTGATTAATTCCGTCATCATAAAGCATGTCGATGGATTTGCAGTGAGAAAATAATCTTGGCCATCTGCCTACATTTTTTAAAAAATCAAAAACTTTATCAGGAGACAATGAAATAGGCAGGCTTTCCTGAAATTCAAGGCTTAAATCATCTATTTTTCGGTGCGATGATTCCAGAATAGCTTTAATTGCCTTAAGCTCACGTTCGCTATTATTGTGAATGGCTTTTTTCATATAAGACACAGCATCATCCCTTGTGTGTACACCGTTCACCAAATTAGACACATTTTCTTTAACTTCAAATTGATGCTCCAATGAAATCAACACACCTTCTTGGGTGGGATAATATCGCCAAGCACCCGTCATGGACTTCAGTAAAACAGATGGCTTCACTTGTTGAAAATGGATCGTGTAGGTATCCGCATCTATTTCACGCTGTGATTGCCACGTCATGATTTGATCATTTGCTTGCGCAGTGATTTCGATTAACTGGGAATGGGCAGTTTGTTTTACTATTTTTGCTGCTTTGCAAGGCTCAAAATAAATTGGCCAGTTTTCAACATCTAAACATAACTGTATCGCTTTGTTTATTTCAGTTTTGACTTCAATACTATGGCGTAATAATGACATATTTAATTTCCTTCTTGTTTATTGATAATGGCAACGACGCGACACCACGCGGCATCCGCATTCATTAATTTAATGGGGAAACAACTCACCATAAAATTTTTATAAGCCTTTAATTTTTCCAGATTGCACAGCCTTTCTAATTGGCAATATTCTCTTTCCCGCCCATAGAAATGGGCTGGCCATAAGACATTTTTATCTTTAGTTCTTAAGTAAGCTCGGATCATTTTTTTGAAAGGCGGGTCAAAACTAAAGCTATCAATTCCGATGATTTTAATTCCTTGCTCCACTAGAAATTGCACAGATTCCCGCGTCATTCCACGATACTTGAAAAAATATTGCTGGTTGCCAATATCCTGATCTTGCTTCTTTTTTGTATGAATCAATACAATATTATTAGGATGAAGCTGAGAATGATGACGGTTTAAATAATCAATTATTTCATTACAACTGACAGGCTCATCTTCATTACCATTTGATACGTCGATAAGCACTCCTTTATTGAGGCACCAATTCAAGGGAATATCAGTGATAGTTTTAGCTGGTTGGCCATTATGATCGATATCACTATAATGATAAGGCGCGTCCATATGCGTACCGGTATGTGTCGTCAAGGTATAAGTCATTAATGACAAGCCCTTTTCATCCGGAAAATTTCTATGATCAATTCCTTTTCCTAACCTATATTTAATCCATGCAATGATTTTTTTTATCCCTTGTTGCTCATGTATAAGAGAACGACCTAATATGTCAGCACCTTGCTTATGATCAATGACTTTTTGCTTTACTGCTGGCATTTCGAAAAAATTTGGGCTGATGGGGACACTGAGATCAATGATCTCGGTGTCCTGCAAAAAACCCTTAATATGATTGCTATTTTTAATTTCTGAAGCCATTTTATCTTCCATTTATCCGTTAGTTCCTAATAATTATTTAAAAAATTATTTATCTATATGTTAAAACCTTGATAGGACAGTCTGTTGCTATCTCTAAGATATTTTTCTATCTTTTTGCAGTTTTGATTAACTGAAAGGCATGATTCGAAGCTATAAATGCTTGATTTGCTTAATTGATAATCATGTCTGTTTAATGATGAATTAGACGAATGGCGGGAAAAGGTGTATTGAAAGTAGTGAAAATGGTACTCGCTATTTCACTCCCAGTCAAGGGTGGCAAATATAATTTTTTATGTTCCTCTTTTCCATATTAATCTTCCCCCAACTTTTCCCAACACACAGCTCTCGTTACTCAATCCTACAAAATCTATAGTGAAGCAGCCCGGACACTTTTTGGGCCCGGGATTTCCTAACGACAGGCAAGCGAAGATAATTGCAATAATTAATGTACTCATTTTCTAAAAACCTATCCTTAGGATGGCCGTCGTAGGTCTAGCTCTTCAGCTGTTTTGCTCATGCTGGGAGATTTTTGAAGTGAGGTAAGTTCACTTCGTAGAAAAACTTAAAACATGACTAGCAGGAATAATTATTTTTTTCTCGGTATTATTTACTTTATAGCTAATATAATATTCCCCCACTCTCCAAAGTATATTTATTTTATTAGCAACATGCGCTCCTGAAAATTGGCAATTAATTGGAAAATCCTGCTTTAATAAAGTTTGGCAGCCCACATCATCAACAATAAGAGTAGCCTCTTGCATCGACCCAAGTTTAAAAGCTTGCATGATAAGAGCAGTTTCTTTGCCGCCCATGCGGTATACGACCGATAGAAATATAGTAACAAAAACTCCCATCCCCACTGACCAGAAAATAATATTCCAGGAAGATTTTGGAGGTAACAAACACAATCCTGACAGCCAAATAACTATTAATTGGTGTCGCACATAAAACCAATATGACTCATCTATATGATCATGAGGATAAAGTATATTTAAAAACAATAACCCACCAAGAAATAAAAAAAATGAAGATCCGCTTGCGGCAGATATTACTATAAATGCATTCTTAAAAGAAATTGAAAATCTATTAGACAACTTTTTTCTCGAGATAACTAAAAAAGAAGCAATACTAATAAAAGAAAACATAATAAGCGCATTGAAAAAACATTTAGAGTTGAGATCGCTCATTTTCCAAATTAATAACGTATAAAGAGAGGTTGACACTACATATCCTAAATAAATTACTAAACATTCTGATGAAGTAAGATTCTTATAATATCTGTATTTAGATTTTTTCTTCATTTTCTCTGCGAGATAAGAAATAAATTGACAGATATCAGGGAATTCAAGTAACTTTGACCTGCCCCTAAAAAAGTAGACACCAAATTTGATATACTTAACCAATCAATGAGGTGTGTAAAATGAGTAAATACGATAAGTCCTTCAAAGAAGAAGCAATTCG
>JAJPJH010000006.1 GCA_021324335.1 Gammaproteobacteria bacterium | reverse complement strand
TAATTTATGGAATAATGCGAACAAGTGATGCGGCTTCCCTCTTGCAACCTGGATCGATTCTCCTTACGCTAATTTCCTTCATTCTTTTATATCTCATTATTTTGAGTATTTTTATTTGGTACCTTCTTTATACCATTCGCAGCGGCCCTGAAATCCAAGCTGTCAAAGCCCAGCCCGATAAATTGACTAGCTGGTTAGAGGAGAAATAATGATGGATTATGGTTTACCTCTGGCATGGGCTACCATCATTGGGTTTGGTGTCATGATGTACGTGATTCTCGATGGTTTTGATTTAGGAATTGGTATTCTCTTTCTTTTTGCTAAAAAACCTGAACATAAAGATATCATGATGAATACCATTGTACCAGTATGGGACGGCAATGAAACATGGTTAGTTTTAGGCGGTTCGGCATTATTTGCTGCTTTTCCAAAAGCTTATGCCATTATTTTACCTGCTTTATATTTTCCCATTATTATTTTCTTATTCGGATTAATTTTACGAGGAATTTCCTTTGAATTTCGATTTAAAGTAAAAAAATGGCAATGGATATGGGATTTTTCATTTGCATTTGGCGCGATCATTGCAACATTTATGCAAGGAATTATTCTCGGGAGATTTGTTGAAGGCTTTCCCCTCCTCGCCGGAAAATACATCGATCCAACTTATACGTGGTTTACACCGTTTAGCATCATGACAGGGATCGCCTTAATTTGTGGTTATGCTTTATTAGGTGCCACTTGGCTAATTATTAAAGTAGAAGGAGAATTACAAGAATGGTGCCGCATAACTGCTTTTTGGTTAGGGGCCTCGGTGCTCTTTTTTATTATAATCGTTAGTATCTGGACGCCACTCGCTCAACCCGCTATCGCTGAACGATGGTTTTCATGGCCCAATATAATTTATCTTTCCCCTGTTCCTATTTATACGTTTATTCTAGTTGTTACGTTTTATTGGAGTCTTATTAAGAAGCATGAATACCTTCCCTTTATAAGTAGCATTGGCTTATTTATCCTTTCTTACCTTGGCCTTGGCATCAGTTTATGGCCATATATTGTTCCTCGCGTCATGACAATTTGGGAAGCTGCTTCGCCTCCTGAAACTCAAATTTTTGTGATGACTGGCGTCATATTTTTAATTCCTATTATTTTGATTTATACCATTCATGCTTACTGGGTATTTAGAGGAAAAGTGAAATATAAAGATTCTTATTATGAATAAGAAAAAAAACCATATAATAAATAAACTGAATTTTTTAGAATTGCGTATTCTGTTAGAACATATACGCCTTGGTAAAGATCACTTAGAAAAATATTTGACTAACGCGCAATTAGAGAGGTTATTGGGATATGGTGAGTTAAGTAATAATCAATATGCAGATATTAAGCCAGACCCTTTAGAGAGAAAAGGGAATTTTATGCTGATGCTTAATACTATTTTCACTTGTATATTAGGGGCTTGGCTAGCAGCCATTGGTTTTATGGGTGTCGGTTTAGGGCCTTATAAAATACAATTACTTTTCATTACCTGTATCGCGGCATTAATCGGTGGCTATTTTGGTTATACTAGCTTTAAAAAAACCTATACTGACGCCAAAGATGCCGTTACCAATCAAAAATTAAATAATCTCCAATTAGTTATATTAGAACTGATGAGACGTAAAAGAAAAATAATCATTAGAAAAATCATAACTTATTTAAATAATACCTTATTAGATATAAACAAAAACGAGAAAAAATCTGATTTAAATACTTGGTATGATTTTTCCTCTAAAAAAGACATTCTAGATTGGTTAAACCAGTTTGATAATTTAATATCTACTAAAATAAAATCTTTATCTTCACAAAAAGCTTATTCAATTTGTTGTGAACAAATAACCAACATTCAATCTCAACTTAAAAAATCACTTAAGAAAAATATAAAAAAAATAGAACCTCAAACCCAACCTAGGGAAGATAAACGAAAAAAAAATAATTCTTTCATTAAGGTATTAACTAATCCTACTATAGCCATTCCAAAAGAACCTGTCATTACACCCTCCTGGTTAAAAAATAATTTCTTCCTATTACTGAGTGGTTTAATTCCTACAGCACTAGGCGGATTTGGTTCACTATTTGTTTATTTTGGAGGTTTACCTGCACTAGCCAAAGAATTTGGCATATTTTCTATAGAGAATATTCTCAAAGAACCTGAAGTTAAAATTCTGGTATTTAGCATTGCTATAGGTATTACGTTATATTTTGCTTATTCTTTTATTCATGCCAACAGAAAATCATTTAAGCGAGACCAAGAACTAAGAAAAACCTACAAACTAATTACTAATCAGGAAAGTACATTACTTGAATTAAATGCCAAACTTAATATATTAAGAAAAACTAAACAGCATCTAAAAAATGTAATAAGAATTCTCATTATTGTAGAGGAGATTTCTTATTATTTAAAGAGTTAACAAACAAATGAAAAAAATTATAATTATTTCAATCATTGGATTAATTTTAATTAGTTATGCTTCATTGTCATTATCACAATCTATTTTTCAAATTAATATTTATGGAATTAAAGGAGATCCATTAAAAAATGTGCAAAATCGATTGAATATAGAAAATGCCAAATCTCTAAAAACAGAAAATGAAATTAAACTATTTTTTGAAAATGCACCAAGTGAGATTAAAAATGCTTTAAAGCCTTATGGTTATTTTAAAAGCAGCGTTCAATCTTCATTAACCAAAAGAAATCAGGTATGGATAGCCAATTTTTACATATCGCCGGGGCCACGAATGAAAATTACTCAAATGGATTTAAAATTATACGGCGAAGGTTTGAAAGATAAAGAATTTACTAATTTTATTGCTCATTTTCCCATTCAATCGAATCAATATTTATCCATTGCCACTTATAATGAAGCGAAACAAAAATTGTTTGCTATTGCCCATTCCCGTGGCTACTTTAATGCTCAAATGACAAAAAACGTTGTTTATATTAATTTAAAAACTTATACAGCTCAGGTTATTATTCATTTTGATACTGGCGAACGTTACCGATTTGGTCGTATTTTATTTAATCCAAATCCTTTATCTAATAATCTCCTAAATAGATTTGCACCCTTTTCCTATAATGATTTTTACGATGCAGAAAAAGTTCAACAATTTCAAGAAAATTTAGGAAAAAGTACTTACCTTAAATCGGTGTTAGTGGTTCCAAAAATTGAGCAACCTGAAAACCACTCTATTCCTATTATGGTGAAAGTCAAACCCCGTCCAAGGCAACAGTTTAATATAGGCGCTGGATACGGAACGGATACAGGTTTAAGCGGTATGCTAGGATATGAAATACGTTACCTTAATCCAGAAGGCCATAAACTTAATACCCAATTACAAGCTTCACAAGTTGATAATAGCTTGGAAGTAAATTATATCATCCCCGGTAAAAATCCAATTACAGATCAATATTATTTTTCAGCAGCAATCAAACATATCGATGAAAAACTTGGAAAAAGTCAAGTTGAGAAAATTTCCGTGAGTGATGTTCACTCCATCAAAAGTTGGCAGCAAACAATAGGGCTCACCTTACAACAAGAACATTATTTTGTAGGTGGCTCAAACTACCAGACACAAATTAGTGCTATTCCTTCTATCAATTGGATGAAAACGACTTCGGATGATCCTTTACGCCCTACTCGAGGTATGCTTACCGACCTCACTTTACGTGGTTCCCCTAATATTTTTGGAAATACTCCTTTCTTACAAGCTCATGGCCGCATTAAACTTCTCTATCCTCCCACTCTTAATAGCCGAATATTATTAAGAGCAGAGCTTGGCTACACTGCTATTGATGATATTGATAATCTACCTCTTTCCTTACAACTATTAGCAGGCGGATCACAAAGTATTCGAGGTTATAGTTATCACTCCATAGGCCCTGGCAAATATCTGTATGTGGGAAGTGCAGAATACCGTTATCGCATCAAAGGAGATTGGTATGCTGCTACATTTATAGATGCTGGCAATGTGAGTAATGATTTTCCTAATACTTTAAAGAAATCCATTGGTGTAGGAGTTATATGGCAATCAATCATCGGAACTTTCTCACTTAGTATCGCTCAAACAATAGATCGTCCTGGTCATCCTCATATGGTGCAATTTAATATTGGGACCGATTTATGAGAAAATTGTATACCTTATTATGCGTCATATTAATTGTAATAATTGGATTTATAATATCCATTTATTTTTTATTAGCCACCTATCGTGGTTCTACTATCACTTTATTTATCATTGCTAAAATCTTGCCCGGAACAATTTATTACTCCAATTTAGAAGGCACTTTATTAAATAATTTCACAATACATAATTTTATTTATATTAATTCCTCTGTAAGAGTAGAAATTGATCATTTATACATAGCATGGCGGCCTAATCATCTCTTAAGTTATAAACTTGATATCGCTAAATTAGCTGCTCAAAATGCAAAAATAAATATTAATAAATTGGCTAAGCCCTTTGTAATCCAAATTAATCAATTAAAATTAGAGGATATAGTAGCTTATTATTCTGATAACAAGCTTAATTTACATTTTACTATTAACGGAAATATCCAATACGGAAAAATGCATGGCGCCCTATCGGGGAATTTAGGCAAATATTGGAATATCTATTATCAAGTAAAAAATATTGATATAAGCCAATTTTACAATAATGTCATTGGCGTTGCTCATCTAGAAGGCCGCATTCAAGGCGAGCAAAATAGACCACAGATAATTAGTAAATTAGCCTTCAATAAACTCTATCTTTTCCCCTACCAAAAAGCTTTTTATCAGGGTAATTTAATTATTAATACAACAGCTTCCCTGTTAGAAAAAGATCTTCCTATTGAAACAGATATTCACTTTCAAAATACAGCTATACTCTATACCTATCATAAAAAAACCACCCACTACCCTATTAATGGAAATATACATCTTATCCTCCAAAAAAATTCACTCCAATCAAAAGCAGTATTATCCAGTATTCAGAATGATCGTTTATTTATTAATTTTAATTTGCCGCAAGGTTTTAATGCACACTCCGCAATTAATGGCAATATAAATTTACGATTTAGTCAATTTCAAATTTTGCCTAATCTCTTTCCGCAAATTGGTTATTTTCAAGGAATATTAACAAGTAACGTCAATATAGCCGGGACACTAGCTAATCCTCAATTAGCTGGCTCCAGCCAAATTATCGCTAGCCAACTAAAAATTAAAGCACTTGGCATTACCTTAAAAAGCATTAATTTTATAGCTAAACTCCGAGACAATGCGTTAGATTACATAGGAAATTTGCGATCTGGAGAGGGTTATTTAAAAATTACAGGTCATTCTTCTATCAGTAAAAAAATTACCACTACTCTTACTGTCGATGGAGAAAACTTTCTTATCAGTGATACCTCCTCCACTCGCCTGAATATCACCCCTCACTTAAAAGCCATACAGCTCGACAATCAATGGACCGTTTCCGGCCGACTTTTTGTTCCAACAGCTGATATTAAACTCATCGCTTCTAATAATGTGGTAACACTACCACCTGAAACCATCATTATCGGCCCCAGTGATCAAATTAAACAACCAACTACCATCCCTATCACCACTCAACTTGATATTACGCTCGGGGATAATGTGCGTATTGATACCAGTGGCATCACAGGGCGATTAAGAGGAAAATTTCATCTCACTGACACACCCACATTCGGTACTCATGCTGTTGGTAGCATCC
>JAJPJH010000028.1 GCA_021324335.1 Gammaproteobacteria bacterium | reverse complement strand
TTGTAGGTGGGTAAGTGACGCCTGTCAGATACGAATGTGGTTGGTAAAACACGTCGGGGCAGGAAATAAAATCGTGAGCACTTTTGCTCACATTTTTAATAGCAGAGTGTTATGGTCAAGCGTATAAATTATTCCTCTATTGCATTATTAGCTGTCTCATCCTGTCTATCTCTATTCATTTTTTTTCGCGGTCATATTAGCTGCTTTAGCGATTCGATTGAATTTTTAATTGATCGATACACTCAACTGCCTGTGGGGCATTATAATATTGATCCCGCTTATAGACTTTTAATTTGGCTAAGTGGATTTTCATTCACTCACAGTTTATTATTAATATTTATTTTTCAAAGTGTAATGGCTGCTTTAATGCCTTTATTAGTTTATGGTACGGTGAGACCTTTTTCAAAAAGAGGATCAATTATTGCTGGGTGGGTAACTTTAATTTCATTAATTCCATTTTTGTTTCAATTGAATTTTTATAATGATCAATTATATGCATTTTTACTTTTACTATGCTGTTATGTTTCTGTAAGAAGCTTTATCAAAAATCAAATTAAAAATATGTATATGGTGATAATTTGCTTCGGGCTTTTATTTCTATGTAGACCCGTATATATTTCTTTGATGCCTTTATTAATATTTCTTTTAATAAAAAATGCTTTTTTTACAAAAAAAATATCAATCAACTTAAAATTATTAAACTTGGCCAAATTGTCCTTGGTTTTTATTTTAGTTACTTCAGTTACCTTTTGGCTACGTTTTTCACCAACCTTGTTTTTGAAAAGTAATCCGGAAGTTGATAACAATGAAATGTATAACGGATTTAATAATATGTCGAGTATCCAGTTATTTTCGCACTTATATATGCATACGAGAGATATTCCAAAAGTTTTTCAGCCTAGCGATGGCCCTTATACCCAAGATTTTCTAGATAAAATGGCTAATTTTCTAGTTTTTAATGATAGTAGTACAACTGTTCAAAAAATTAAACAATATACATCTCGGTATACCAATGTAGCTATTTCAGATAAAAATAGCGCCCAAGTAGTATTGCAAACATATTTGCAGCATCCTTCGTATGACTATACTTTCTTAGATGATTTCTTTTTTCACTATGGATCAGAAGGAAATAAAATCGCAAGTAAATTATATTTTGAACAAATCAAGCAACATCCACTGATAGCCGTAAATATGATTTACTCAGGAATGCGCGAACTCCTTTTATCACAGTATATGAAATATCATGCAAACGATAAATATTTCCAGCTTCCATGGCAACCAACGGTGTACTTTGAGCCTTTGGATGTTCGATACGGTTGTCAAGCTAATTATGGTATTAATGAATTTATTAATTGGGATCGGCATACATTAAAGTCCATTAGGCATTTTGATGGTATTTATGCTCCTTTTTATAAATGGTTTGTTATTATAACGGAATTTTTTTCAATTTTAGGTATTCCACTTTACGGGTATTATTATTTAAAATCTGAAAAAGAGTCCCTTTTAAGGCAAGAATCTCTTAGTTATTTTGTTATCCTATTTTTATATTGGTTGCCGAATATTACCATGATGTTTTTAGTTTTAATCATATTTCGCTATCAGGCTATTTGTGCATTACTTCCGTTAATCATGGCAGCTCTTGTGGTAACAAGAGGAACTCATTTGGTTAAGTCATTAATTTTTAAATTATGATATAACGCCGCACGCGACTGCATTGCAGTTGATGGTAGGTAACTAGTCTAAGTCAAAGATTTGTACCATGGCATATCAGATGATTTTACTTTATGAGTAGTATGAGCAATATTTAATACATCTTTATATGGATTAATATTAACTGCATGACTAGCACTTTCCCGATAGCGATTTAACCAAGCTGTATCAATAGGAAAATGTGCTTGTTCTTTCCAGGTCAGCAATGTGTCATCACCATCTGTCCAAGCAATACCAAGAAAATCAGCAATATGATCAGGGGAAAAAAGAGGCGATGCAGGAAGAGGATCTTTCAAAGCCAATTTATTGGAGAAAAAGAAATAATTAAGGTTTTCTTTTTTTAAAAATTCTTTAGCTTCCTCAGGATTGCCATAATATACAGTTTCTTCATGGGGTGACATTTGAAAGGAAACAAAACTTTCCATATCACAGTCAGGTAACATACAATAACTATGACTGTGCATACTCCAAATTCGCGTATTAGGAGGTAATTGATGCCAGATTATCTCTGCTGCTGGATAAATAGCTCCCCATCGCATATGACCAGGCCTCCCTTCTTGGTGTCGATAAGCATCTGCAATGCTATATTGTCCGGTGGCAAATCTATTACCATGTTTAATAATAAGGAATAAATTTTTATTACTGAAGGAAGAATGCCCTATTACAATCCAAGTTAAAAATATTCCTAAAACAAACCTAATATGAGGTCGTTTTTTGGGATAAAATTGGTGGATGATAGGTAAAATAAGTACAAGAAGTAAATAAAGTAATCCCTGTTTATGAATAAAATGCATGAATTTGTTATTTCCCACAATAGCCCATGCGGAAAGAAATCCTAAAATGAGAATAAGCGAAGCCCATTTTCTGTAATTGGATAAAAGTGTTGATAACATTATTAAGCAAAAACAGAGGATGGGAGCATAGGTAAAAGATGTGAAACGATAGAATGAAACAGATTGATCCCGTCCAATAATAAAAGAAAGTAAAAATGATAAGAATAAAAACCCACCCAAAGCATATAGAGGTATTTTATTCTGTTGGAATTGTATACGTAGATTGCGCCTATTTGCTTTTTGCCAAACAAAATAAGTACTTAATATTATCATTAATAAGAGCGGTCCCCAGATATCAAGACGTAGATAAGTAATTACTTTTTCAAAGTAATCCGTAGATAGGGGTAATTTATTCAATTTTTGGACAATTCTTTCATGATTAAGGTGGATTAGCTCAACCAAACCGCCCCATTGATTAACTTTGTCAAAATTGATGACAGGCCACCAAATTAGGACACTTTGTTCATCAGGGAAGCCCGTGAGTAAGTAGTTTATTAGTAACAACGAAGCAAGCCAAATGCTAGCAGCTATAAGGCTACCCATTGACCATAGGGCAGCTGATTTATTTCCATCAATAATGAAATAAAGTATTACAGTGATTAAATAAATGATAGCAAAAACAGCCATTGCTGAACTCATAATGGCCAAAGCGCTCATACATAGAATGAGTGCTAATCCCCATGTTCGTCGTTCATTGGTTTTTGCTAAGCAAATGGTGATCCAGATGATAGCAAACATTAACAAAGCAGCGGGTTCGTGTGATTTCTCAAGATCAAACCAACCTGTTTCTCGCACGGCTTCGGGTGGTCCTGGCGTATAAATTAAAAAAATCATGTAAAAAGCCACACCGACCCATGGCAATAGCCGCCAAGAAGTTGCTTGTCGTACCAATGAGAAAATAATCGCAGCTGCAGCAAATATCATCGCTGTGGTAACTAATTGAGGAGCAAGAGGATCAGTGAGAAGCATAGAGAGAAAAAATAAACCCATGCCTTTATCATAGTAGAAATGATACCAAATACGACCAGGTAAAATACTCCCGGATTCTATGACTTCTTTGTAATAATAGAAGTAATGGGTATAGTAGTCATGACCACCAGCGGGATAAAGACCTTTACTGATAAGAAAAAGGGTGACGGATAGCATTACCAATAGTAAACCGGGCCAGTAAACACTTTGTTTTTGCAAAGTAGTGCTGGCATATTGGATAAACTTATCTAACTTAGGTAGGGAACCTGTCAATAGTATTATAGTGATTGCTGCCATGATGGATCGTTGATATAAGCTTGCAAACCCAAAACATAATAAAACGATGTGCCAGACACTCACACCCACAAAAAAAGCAAGCAGAATTGTTTCTAAAGTTAATAAGCAAGCTTTTCGGTTTATGCAGGTTAGTATGAAATCACCTACTGCATAACATAACCACATTAGATACAGAATAAAGAATATGCGCAGGATATTGTATGCAATTATGATGGGTCCTGTAGAGAAAAAATAATGATGATAAACATCAAATGTATTAAAAAAAGATAATAACAGGAGATAAATGACCAAAAATATCCAAATAAGAGGATTTAAAGACTGAAAACGAAATGATGTTATCCTTGCCAAATTATTCTCCATGGAAAAAATAAAATAATTTAAATCTCCTATAAATAAGCAAGTAATTCTATAGATAACTTTAAATCAAGGCAAGCCTAAGAATAGATCCAACATTTATTATGTATTGTAAATAATGTATCCACTCCAACATATCAATAAGGCAACAATAAGTATGATAAGGCAAACAGAAGAGAGATGATGTTGCTTTGAAGTACGTTGATTAAAAACATAGAGTGGTGGTTTTATCAATGCATATTGGTTTTTAGAGAATTGAACAGTACGAAAGATAATGGCTATTCCAATACTAGCAAGCATGATTTTAAAAGGAATTAGGTGATTGTGAAAACGCATCATAGGATCAACTAATGCGCTTATTATAAACATACTTTGAAATAAATAAAGTGAAAGAATAGTAATTGCAATCCTAAATTTAATTGGTAAGAGTATATTCATTATATATTTTAATTTAGATGATGAATGTAACTGAGAAAACAAGTAAATACAGATTGTTGTCCAACAAACGAGCATAAGAAAAAATAAAATTTTAGTAAAAAATAAATAAAATAAACAAAAAAAATGTTTAAGAATGTGCATTATTTCCTTAATGACGAGCGGTTTGTGATCTAATGTATCAAAAGTGAGCTCCTGTATGGCTGGATAGGGTAAGCGATTAAGCTCAGACGATGATTCTCTATCAAATGAAAAAGCTTCTTGTTTTCTAGGTCCATCTAAAGATTGAATACTGTATTTAGGATATGAGTAACCAGGTTCATAAAAAAGATACCACATGTTTCTTGAGGTATAGGTGAATGGATACCAAGGATATTTCCGTATTATTTCAAAAGAAGCTCGCATAAAAAGAGGATCATTTTTTGCAAGGGTATAAAGTAGTTCATGATATTCAAGACAAGGAGTTATATAAATTTGTTTAGCAAATTCGTTTGCTTTAAATGGGTATATATAAGATTGATAAAATTTATCATGTGGATCCATCACGTTAGAGGGAGGTGAATGAATACCATGATTGGAAAGCATGTATTGATAGGCAATTTCCGTAATTTTTTTCATATTGGGGCCTAAATCAGGCGACAAAGTAATGCCATATTGAATAGAATTTAAATATAAATTTTGAAATAGTTGCCCACCGTTGTAACTCTGTACTTGACCATACTGCGGAAAAAAATGGTGCCTATGATAGCTATAAATCATAAAAACAAACGCAGCAATAAATAAACAAATGATATAGTGTTTTAATGAGCCGCGAGCAAATAAATAGGCGAGCAAAATAAAGAAAGGAAATAAGAAATTTCCAGCAGGTCGAATAAGACTAGTGATAATAATAGTCAATGTCATGGCATAAAGATAACTAGCACGTTTTGTATCAATAAAAATACTCAAGCAAAAAAAACTGAGAATAGTGAAGAATATATAAGCCTGATCATGATGGACCCATTTAATATAATAAAAAGGAGCTAAACTGATAACGCAAGCTAGGGCTATATAATAACTACCTCTAGGTAGAATAGGCTTCATGGTGAGATAAATAAGTGCCGGTATGGAAATAGACATTAATGTATGGATGAGTGCGATAACAATTAATGAATGATGATAAGGATAGCCACTAAGCCATAGTAATAATGGATAACCTATATCACGTAGTGTTAAATTAACGTTAACATCGATATTCTGACTGCTATTGACAGAAAGTGCATCAGCATATTTAAGGAAAGAATAGCCACCTGGTTCGAGGTAATAGTTGGATGTGAATAGAAAAAATCCAGCAAAGCAAGTGGCTATGAAAGTCAATTTTTTTATATCTGTTATGCAATTGCTTGAGTAAAATAATTGTTTGTACATATTGATGTTATCATTAGTTCCGATCTAATCTGACACTTGCTACATGAATTACCCATTCTCATTTTTTATGATAGGGGTCCTTAGCTTGATTTGTTGTAGCAATTCTAATAGTGTTTCGTCTATGATGGAAGGTGGATTGTTAGCAATTTTTTAATTGATTTGATAATCCTCATCACATAGCTTCCATTTGATAAAAGCTGTCGTTATGCTACCTCTAACCTTAAATCAAAGCAAGTAATACCCAAAAACCCCATTTTCTTAATAAACCACCTGGTTTCAGCTTCAAATCTAATGCTGAAATAAAGCGTGCTAATAATTTTTTCTTTGGCAGCTCACTATAAGTACTCACTAAGCCAAAATCGGAGCTAGATTTATCAATCCGGCTTAATAATTTATTCGCCTGATCAAATCGCTTCAAAAGCCCAGTCTTTCTAGACTTCCATTTTGTAAACTTCGAATAAATCCCTTTGCTTCCACTATCATTCCTCCCATGCTGCCGATAATATATCGTCGTCTGCGCAATAAATCCCAACACCCCCTCCGATGCCGCACACAGCGCACACCACCAATCATGCATCAACGCCTTATCTGGTACCGGTGTCGCCAACCGCAGTAATGCCCGGTTAATCGCCATGGCGCATCCTGTCACATAGTTATGCACCAACAGTGTCCGCAACGATGAAGCCGTATTCACCGATAATTTCTCAAACGAGAGGTAAGAAGGATGAATGACCTTCAAATTCTCATCCACCACACAAAGATCTGAAAATACCAGCAATGGCTTCTTATCTCCATATTCCTTCATCATTTTCTTTAATTCCGCCATCTGCAAAGCCAATTTCTCTTCCCGCCAAACATCATCCTGGTCTGAAAAGCAAATAAACGGTTCCTCCCTCTGCAAGGCCTTCTCCATCAATACTGAAAAACTCTGCGCCGGTTTCAAATTTCCTCGCGAATCTGTCATTAATTGAATTCTTCCATCTTGTTCCATATACCTTCTAATGATCGAGAGCGTCCCATCACTAGACCCATCATCCCGAATCAGCAATGTCCACTGCTTATGCGTTTGCGCAATAATACTGTCCAGTTGAGCAGATAAATAGCGCTCACCTTGATACGTACTCATTAAAATTAAAATGCTATCGCTAGCATTATTCTTGTATTCCACCATAAACTGTATCTGACAACCAAAAAGTTTTATTCACTCCCCATCTTTTTTTAATTAGTAAGGGAACCCAATGCTCATGTAATCCGATCTGATATGCTAAATATTTCACTGCTGTGGTAAGAAGGGAAAGCGGTATCCAATATATTTTTTTCCGCTTAATGAGAAATTCTATTTCTGAACGTACGTAACGCAACCCTTCTGAATTGGCGCTGCTAAACTCTTTGATCAGCCAATTTTCACGCCGATGAAAGACCCCAACGGAAAAATAGCGATGAAATTCTTGCACTAAACTTAAATTATGCGAATGATAAATCATCGCATTAGCGGCATAGTAAATACCATACCCTTCCTGCAGCATTTTGGCTGCGACATAAGCATCTTCTGCGGTAATCAATTTACTGGGAAAACCGCCTACAGCACGTAAAGCTGATTGTCGATAGGCGGCGAGATTATTAGAATTGAAAAAAGTTTTAATGCCATACTGAGCTCTATCTTCATAATAACGAAGTGCATTTGTTTCAGGATAATTAAACACGCGCCCATGCGCGCTAAGCGGATTTGCCTCTTTTTTAGGCAATTGCCGGCCGTATGCACAGCCGATTTTTTCATTATTGCACATGGCTTTAATGAGGTTTTCAAATGCATCTTGATTAGCAAGAATCACATCTTGAGTCATGAAGATATAGATATCGGCATCAACTAATTCTGTCGCTAGTCTACGCGTACCGCCATGATCAAATTCTGTTTGTGGAATGGTGTGTATGTTAACTGGATATCGTGAAAGAAATTTTTGAGTGTTGTCAGTTGAAGTGGAATCGATAATGAGAATATGTTGGGGTTGCAGGGTTTGTCGCATAATGCTCTTAAAAAGAGCGGGAATATCTTTTTCTGCATTTAAGGTGGGGATAATTAATGCAACATCCATTACTTATGTCCTTTTTCCTGTAAATAAATTTGTAATGCCTCTTCCCACGAAGGAATCCGGCCAATCACCTGTGATAATTTACTATTATCCAGCGCGCTATAAGATGGCCGCATGGCAGCGGATGGATACTCCGACGCAGAGATAGGCTTTACCGTAGCATTCACCTTTGCTTCTGCAATAATACGCTTAGCAAATTCATACCACGATGTATATCCCGTATTCACAGCATGATAAGTACCACTTGGGACCTTTTCGTTAAGCGCTTTTAGCAGCATCTTCGCGATATCAGCTGTAGCAGTAGGTGACATGATTTGATCAGCAATCACCCTTAATTCTCCTTTTTCACGACCTAAGCGAATCATGGTTTCTACAAAATTGCCGCCTTTACCACTGGCGCCGGCAATACCAAATAAAGAAGCCACACGGAAAATAATCACATCGTCATAAACGGCTTGTGCTAATGCTTCGCCCATTAACTTTGAGGCGCCGTAAACATTTAAAGGGGCAGGGCAATCGGTTTCTTTTAAGGGCCGTTGTTCAGGGCTATGGCTGAAAACATAATCAGTACTGATATGAACAAAGCGCGCCCCTTTTTCTTTGCACACTAATGCCATTTCCTTCACCGCCTGCGTATTAACCGTAAAAGCAAGTGCTGCATTCGATTCTGCTTGTTCTGTGTTGTGGTAACTCGTGCAGTTGATTAATACATCAAATGATTGCTGCAAAAGTTTGGTTCTTAAAGCTTCTTTATCAGTGACGTCCAAGTCTGGTCGTCGCCAAGCTGTTATTTCAAAAGTTTGCGGAGCAGCTAGATTAGCACGCACAATATCCGAACCTAATTGCCCATTCGCTCCTAATAATAAAATCTTCATGCTTGACCTCGAAATAAATGTTGACGGATTAAATTAATATCAAATGAGGTATGATGTTGTATAACTTGTTGCCATTGTAAAATATTTACTTTTGCGGGATTAAAAGCCAGTAATTCTCTTTTAATAAAAGGATAACGATACCGAGTAATGAGTGTATCCCATAAATAATGCGTTGTGTTAAGTAATTTTGATTGTAATCCTAAGTCTTGTTGTATAGCCATATAGGGACAAAATGCACCCAATTTAAAGCCATGCCGTAAGAAGAAAGATGACATGCCTATTTCATAACGCATGATAATGTTAGTACGTGAGCGCAGAGGATAAACACCTTGCCAAAACTGATTAAAAGAGTGGCTTTGAATCATTTTTTTATTAAAGACAACAAAATAACTTTGAATATGATATCGATATTCGAACGAGTCGGTAGCGCCCCACATATCAAGGTTGTTTTTATCCCCGTATTGAATGATGTCAGTTAAAGGAAAGAATGGGCCGTAAACACTATCATTGGCTAGAATCACTTTTTCATAGTGAGAAAGATTTTGAGCATAAGTTAGTCCGCATTTAAAAGCGCTGAAATCTCGGCCTCGATTCGCTTTGATGATTATTTTTCGACAAAACGGCGCTATTTTTTTACGTTCTATAGCAGATAATGAAGTCGATGTGCTCACAAAAATAATATCACAACCGCATTGCGATAATTGATCGAGATAATAAATCACGTAATCAGCAATGTGATTATCTTTATCATAGTGGGAAAAAATGCAAAGATAAGGCTTATTTTGCGGTGTGGGTAAATCATAGCAAGCAATGATTTTTTTATCATGAAACTGTTTGGCGATAAATGCATCCCAGGAACTCAAGGCATAGCGATAAGATCGACTGAAAAGCCATTTTATTCTTTTTGCTACTTGTGTCATCCCGGCAAAGGCCGGGATCCACCCATCCTTATCACAAGCGCTTGAGTTATAACGTAGCCTTCGAGATATCTTTTCCCGTGGATCCGGGCCTTCGCCGGGACGACAATAACGTTCGGGATGACGAGGATAGTCTTTAGAGCGCTTATCATCCATAGACTTATCCGCTCGTAGGTTGAATGTCGAGTATGCCTCCATACATTTCAACTTGTTTAATAATGCGCTGCCATTTTGCTAATTCTTTATACCAATCCAAGGTAATGGTTTGGACGGATTTTTCTAACTGACCGTTGGCGAGCTTCTCAACGATCTCTTGCGCTCCTTTTTTAGCATCCCATTGCGGTTTCCATTGCAATATACGTTCAATTTTATCGAAAGACACTTGATAACTGCGATGATCGACATCGCCATACCATTCGATTTGGACGGGCGCTTGGATTTGTTTAGCTACTTCTTCCACAATAATCTCAGCTAGCGGCCCCAATTGATAATTATTTTCGTTGCCGCCTACATTGAAAATCTGCTGATTAATCTTGCTAGCATCAGCGGTTAACAACATGAGCATCATATCCGTTGTATCTTGTACATGCACCATGGGGCGATATTGCTTACCATCGCGCATTAAGGGTAATACTTTATTTTTCCATGCACCATACACCATGCCGTTGATAGCTAAATCAAAGCGCATACGTGGGCTATAACCAAACACAGTCGCTTGACGCATCACGGTGACAATAAACGAATCATCCGCTAAACGTAAAACATCGTGTTCAGCTTTCTCATTTGCTTTAGCATAAATGGTGAGGGGATTGGTCGTTGAAGTTTCATCGACGATGTTATTTTGAAACCCATAAATACTGCAGCTAGACGGTAAAATATATCGTTTTACACCTGCCGTTTTAGCTGCCAGGGCTGTGTTAGCGCGTGATTGATGATTAATTTGCCAGGTGGCTTCGCTGAACAATTCACCACTGGGATCATTGGAGATAGCGACTAAGTCAATGACATAATCCACATTCGTAAATAAAGCTGGTGCTAAATACCGTGAATCGGCACGAACTAATTCTAAGTTTGCGTGTTTAGGTAGCTTATCTTCGCCAAAGAAGAATCGATCGACAGCTTTCACACGATAGCCATTTTGTAATAGTTTAGGCACTAACACACTGCCAATATAACCACCTGCGCCTGTTACGAGTACGGTTTGCATATATTCACCTCAAAAGTTGGCATCAATATCATTTAAAAATGGAGCATTACGATCTTTATCAGAAAGTTCTGGATTCTCAATAGGCCAGTTAATTCCAATGGCTGGATCATCCCAGCGTATCGCACGATCATGCGCTGGGCTATAAACTTCACTTACTTTATATAATAAATGAGTATCATCTTCTAACACTAATACACCATGTGCAAAACCTGGCGGTACCCATAGCATATGATGATTATCCCCACTTAATATTGCGCTGACCCATTTTCCATAAGTCGGGGAATTCTTACGAATATCGACTGCGACATCAAACACGCTACCTGATGCCACGCGCACTAATTTTCCTTGTGCTTTTGGATTATTTTGAAAATGTAATCCTCTTAATACCCCTGCTTTTGATTTCGAATGATTATCTTGCACAAAATCTGGTGTAATACCATTTGCTTTAAAATCGCAGGCTTTGTAAGTTTCTGCAAAAAAACCGCGGCTATCGCCAAACAAAGTAGGTTCAACTAAGATAACATCAGGGATAGCAAGCGGTGTAAATTTAAATGGCATATCTTCCTCGTTTAATTTGTTAAATATTGTTTAACCACATAGTTGGCAAACGCCATTGAACTAGTGAAAGCAGGTGAAATTGCATTTAAAATATGGAGTACATGATTTTCTTTGAGTACCAGAAAATCCATTAATAATTCTTTTTGCTTAATATCAATTAATTGTGGCCTAATGCCAACTTTACCAGTTGGAATAATCCATTCTTTTTTTAATTCTTTGACTAGCTTCTTGGCATCATTAAAGAAATAAGAGAAGAGATATTTCTTAGGTTCTTCTAATGCGACACTGCGGAATTTTGCATTCGTGAAGAACATGGCAATTTGGCGAGAAATAATTTTAGCTGCTTCCGGTTCAATACCTTGTAATTTGCCATAATTTTCTCGGCCAAATGCTGGAATGGCGGTGGGGCCAATATAGACATCGCCTTGTAAATTACGAGTAAAATGCACTCCCAGGAAAGGATTACGCAAATCGGGAACAGGATAAATATTGCCATTCACCAAATGAGATTGTTCTTTTGTTAATTTTTTATAAATTCCTTTGAAAGGGATGAGATAATAGGATTTTGCTGTGTCAAATGAATGGGCTACTTTATCTGCATAAGCACCTGCTGCATTGATCAGTTTTTTAAAGCGAATTTCGCCACGTGTTGTTTCAGCCGTATAACTATCTTTCGGTTTAATAAAGGCCGTATTAAATTGAATGTCTACTTTGCCAGTTTGTTTTAAATCTTGCTGCAGGGATTCTAAAATCATTCGATTGTTTACAATAGCAGTGTAATGGGAATAAAGTGCTTTTTGGCAGGTCTTTGCATTGGGTTCTATTTTTGCTAATTGAGCTTCATCAATCAAATCGACCTTTGCCCCATTTTGTATAGCGCGATGATATAAATTTTCTAACATGGGCAATTCTTTTTCATTACGCGTGACAATCACTTTTCCAACATTGCCGAGGGGTAAATTTTTCTCCCGACAATACGCTTGCAGCATTAAATTACCTTTTAAACAAAGCTGCGCTTTTAATGTTTCAGGTGGATAATAAATACCAGCATGCAACACCCCACTATTGCGACCGGATGCATGCATGCCTAATTCATTTTCTTTCTCTAAAATCACAATGCGATCTGCACCTTGGGCAATTAATTCTTTTGCTAACGTGAGAGCCACAATACCGCCGCCTACAATTAAAAATTCAGTTGATGATGTCATGATGTTAATTCCATTGTACCTAAATAAGTTTCTTCCATTGCATGTTTGATCATATTTAATAAATATTGACCGTAACCACTTTTCTTTAATGGTTCGGCCAATTGGGTTAATTGCTCACCTGAAATGTAGCCTTTACGCCAAGCGATTTCTTCTGGACAAGCTATCTTTAACCCTTGGCGTGATTCAAGTAATGCTACAAATTGAGAAGCTTCCATTAGTGAATGACAGGTGCCAGTGTCTAGCCATGCGTAACCTCGGCCTAACAATTCAACCGCAAGCTCGCCTTGTTGTAAGAAAGTGCGGTTGAGATCAGTAATTTCGAGTTCCCCTCGTGCAGAGGGCTTTAAGCTTTTTGCATATTCAACAGCACGGTGATCATAAAAATAAAGACCGGTAACGGCGTAATGGGAGGGAGGATGAGCGGGCTTTTCTAGGATGTCGGTGACATGGTTGTTTTTATCAAAAGCAATGACGCCATAGCGTTCTGGTTCATCCACATAATAGGCGAATACGACAGCCCCAGGCAGTTTTTGCTTAGCACTTTCTAATTTGCGAATAAGGTCTTGCCCGTAAAAAATGTTATCGCCTAAAATCAAGCAAACGTCGTCTTGACCAATAAAAGACTCACCGATAATGAGAGCTTGCGCTAGCCCTTCTGGACGGGGTTGCTCTGCATAGCTGATATGTATGCCTAAATGTGAGCCGTCGCCTAATAAATCTTGATAGGTTTTTTTGTCATTCGGGGTGGAAATTAGCAGGATTTCTCGTATCCCAGCCATCATTAATGTTGATAAGGGGTAATAAATCATAGGCTTATCATAAACAGGCAGAAGGTGCTTGTTGACATGCTTAGTGATAGGATACAGCCGGGTACCAGACCCGCCCGCTAAGATGATGCCTTTTGTCTTTTTCATAGTTTTTCCCCACTCAGGTAGTTTTGAACTTAGCGTTTACCTCGGCAACCCGCGATTGTATCAGACTATTCTTCATGCTGACCAGGGTTAAAGGCGAAGTAGCTCTCTGGTGTGCCAATGTCGTAGAATTTTCCCTCTAAAATAAATGCTGTTAACACATGGCCTTCCCGGATTAGGCTAGGAAAAAGGTCGTATTCGAGGGAAGTTTGGGTAACGGTGATGAGCTGTAATAGGCGCTTATTAAGCTTATAAACACCTGTATTAATAATACCCGTATTCTGCTGCCCTTTCTCGAAAAAACCCAGAATAGCGTGTGTCTTATCATTAATCCATAAAGAGCCATATCGATCATGTTCTTGGCTATGGATGGCGCCTACTCTTCCTATCATGCCATCTGTTAAGGGGGTCTGAGCAAATTGTGCGAGAGAACTATCGAGATAGGTATCGCCGTTCAATAATAAGAAATCCTCACTATCTTCAAGATAAGGAGCAGCATGCCGTAGAGCGCCTGCAGTGCCTAGCGGCTGGAGTTCTTGAGAGTAAACAATGTCCAGATCAAATTGGGAACCATTGCCACAAGCAGTATAAATTTTGTCATGCATGTAGCCAGTCAATAAAACGATTTTTTGAATGCCGGCTGCTTTTAGCCTACGTAAGAGTAAATAGAGGAAGGGTTCGCCTCCGACTGGTGCCAGAGGTTTAGGCAGATCGTGAATAACTGGCTTTAGGCGGGTTCCTTTGCCTCCTACTAAGATGGCTGCAGTGGTGGTCATATAACTAAACTCCTTTTTTAAGATGGTCCGTTGCTGAGAGCGTGTGCTCTACGTATTCGCAAATAACATGTCCAATAAAAATATGTGCTTCTTGAATTCGGGCGGTATCCTGTGAGGGTGCTTTAATGCAAAAATCCGCCAGTCCCTCGAGTTTACCCCCGTTTTGACCTGTTAAAGCAATACATACAGCACCCATGTTTTTGGCCGTTTTTACCCCATTTAGGACGTTTAAGCTATTACCCGAAGTAGAAATAGCAATCACCACATCTTCAGGTCGGCATAACGCTTCTAATTGGCGTGTAAATATATAAGTGTAATCATAATCATTGCTTAAACAAGTCAACACAGAGGTATCGGTTGTTAGGGCAATAGCAGGGATAGCAGCTCGTTCTTGTTTGAAACGACCGATGAATTCAGCAGCCAAATGTTGTGCATCAGCAGCGCTCCCGCCATTCCCAATTAAAAGTACTTTGCCCTTTTTCTGTAGGGCATTGACTACAACAGCTGCAGCCGTTTCTATTTCAGGGAGTTGATGATGTAATTTTTCGAAAACCTCGAAATGCTGTTGTAAGGCAAGTGAAAAATTCATGCTACCGCTCCTCGTGTTAAGACAGGTGATAGTATTGGGGGAATAAATGGCTGTTGGTCGCAGGATTTACTATAAATGACCTTGCTGCCTTCTTCTTGAAATCGGATATCTAATAATTTGTAATCAGCTAATGCATGAGCAATATTCGCTCTTTTTTCTGGTGGTGCAATCATTAACAGAAAACCGCCTCCGCCAGCGCCGCAAAGTTTTCCACCCAATGCGCCTGCTTCGAGTGCTTTGTTATAAAGGACGTCAATGTGGGAATTACTAATGTGAGAAGATAAACTCCGTTTGATTTCCCAAGCTTGGTGAAGGAGTTTACCCAAGTGATGAATCATCTCATCCGTACGGTAAGAAGTTGAAGCTAAGATGTGAAAAGCTTCCTCTACCTGTTGGCATAAGGTTTCTAAACGTTTATTTTGCTCTTTGGCAGGTGTCCCGAAAGCTCGCTGTTGGACTTCTGCTGAAGAACGAAGACCGCCAATAAAAAACATCATGCAAGCTGCTTCTATCGCTTGTTTCTTTTCCATGCTGAGGCAAATGGGTTCGACAGTAAAATTATTATTAGCAAAAACAATTTTATTAAATCCGCCAAATGCCGCGAAAACCTGATCCTGCCAACCGCCAGCTTGTTGTAATTTTTCTCGTTCAATCTGAATGGCTTCTTTTGCTAAAAATTCAGGTGTTCGATAAGCACCATGTAAGGCGTAAAGGGCGTTGAGCATTCCTACCGTGAAAGAAGAAGAGGATCCAACTCCACTGGATGCGGGTAGATCTGCGAAGGTATGAATATCAAGAAAACTGTCTTTATCAATACAAGGATGGGATTGCAGAATGCTGCGGACAATGGAATGTTCTAATTCTTCGGGCTCACTAACATTTTCTAGTTTTGAATACGATAAGCGTATTCGTTTCTCAAAAAACCGGTCTAGTGAATTTAAAGTTACATAGACATATTTATCAATGGCTGCTCCAATGACAGCACCTCGGTGTTGATTGAAAAAATGAGGAAGATCGCTGCCGCCGCCAAAAAAACTAATTCGGAAGGGGGTGCGGGTGATAACAATGCCTTGAGGTTTGTTCATTTTTATTGTTCCTCTTTATTGAGATAAGGCAGCGAGAGTTCTTTTAAGATTTGAATAATTCGATTTTTCCCTGTCTCTAGGGAATATTCTTCTTCTATAATTTTTAAGCCGCCATCCGATAAGCGCTGCCATAATAACTCATCGGTATATAATTTAACAATGGCCTCTGCGAATGTAGTTGTGTCATCCGCAATCATGACATTTTGTTCATGGGATAAACCCATTCCTTCAGCAGCAACAGAGCTTGCTACACAGGGAACGCCATAACTTAGACTGGACACTATTTTACCTTTTACACCAGCGCCATAACGTAGGGGGGCAATGGAAACCCGACAACGATTAAAGTATTCTTCTAAACAGGGAACGTGGCCTGTCACAATAATATTTTCATTAGCAAGTTCACGTATTTCTTCAGGAGGATGACTACCAACAATATAAAAACAAACATCAGGTAGCATGCTTTGAACCAATGACCAAATGTTTTTAACAAAATATTTCACTGCATCCACATTAGGAGAATGCAAGAAACCGCCAAGAAAACAAATGTCTTTTCTGTGGGAAAATTTAGTTGTTCGGCCATAAATTTTAGAAAAGAAAGGGATGTTCATTACTTTAGCTTGGGGGAGTTCGGTTTCTAGTAATTGTTTCTCATAATGCCCATGAACAATTGTGTAATGGCTTTGTTGAATGATATTGAATTCTTGCTGCTTTAATTTTAAAGCGCGCTTTTTTAAATAAGGATCATTCTCAATTTCTGCTTGCCTAGATTCACGAACAAAATGCAAATCTGTTACATCGAAGAGAATTTTGGCGCGTTGGCAATGTTCTTTAATACTGCAAATATATTTGCTGGCAATTTCTCCGCGTGAAACAAATATGACATCAAAGAAGTTGCCATTTTCTTTTAGATAATCTGTTAGTGAAGTCGTATAGGGCTTATATAAACATTCCACGCCGAGACGTTGTAAGTTCTGGGTATAACTTCCCATATAAGCGCGATCATTTGGATAGAAGGTTACTTTATAACCTAACGATTGGAATAATCGGAGGAAAAAATACGCTGTGACAGATCCAGCATCTTTATCCGGGGTAGGGAAACGATAATCAATCATTAAAATGCGATGTTTAACTTGTTGTTCACGAGCTAATAAAAGCGGAACATCACCGCAAGCTGACTTGGCACTTAAGGCGTTTTGCCATTTTTCATAAAACTTAGGCCGATTAATTTCTTGATAGCGCTTAGTACCGCTCGTCAAATCGGTTCCAGAGGTGATTCCTTCATAATGAATGAGCTGGGATAAGGGCTGGTATAATACTTTATAACCTAATGCGCGAATACCGAAAGCAAGGTCAGAATCTTCAAAATACGCAGGGACATATCGGCTGTCAAAACCACCTACTTGCCAAAAAATTTTGGCCGGCACCATGATGGAAGCGCCTGAGCAATAATCGACTTCACGGAGATAACAATATTCAGGTCGATTCGGGTCGCTTAATCTTCCATAATTCCAACCGGTTGCATCACGCCAAATGATGCCCCCAGCTTCCTGTAGTTGGCCATCTGGATATAGCAATTTAGAGCCTACTAGTCCCACCTTATCTTGATCACTGAATGTTTGCACCAGTTCATCGAGCCAGCCTGGTAAAACCACGGTATCATTATTCAAAAATAATAAAAATTCTCCGCGGCTATGTTTTGCACCTTTATTGCAGGAGTAAATAAATCCGCTATTTATTTCATTACGTAAGTACACAAGATTAGGGATGGATGAGAGCGTGTGCTCGGTTGAATCCGTGGAGCAATCGTCCACCACAATGACTTCAAAGGTGTAGCGGCTTTGCTGGTTGCAAAGGGATTTTAGGCATCTTATGGTGTAATCCAATTTATTATAGACAGGAATGATAACGGATACGGTCGGAGTGACGAGGGGAAAATAGATTTCTGAGGTGAGATCCACGGCTTCATTCGCTTCACTAATAAGTTCGTTAAGATCCTCTTGCTGAAGAGGGAAGGCTGTTTCTGTACGGGTATTAAGCCAACTATTATAAGCGCGGGTATTGCGAACTAAAAAGGTAAAATGGCGAAAAACGAATTCTTTTACCTTTATTTTGAGGGATTGGGGGAAAGGTGCTTTTTTATAGAAGCATTTTACCACTTTTCTGATGGCTATTTTGCTTAAATGGCAGATTTTAAACACAGCTCTATCCTCGTATTGTTCAAAAAATATTCGAATCTTTTAGTTTTTATGACCTATGCTCACAAAGTGGCCGATTTTATCTCTTTTAGATATAATTTGCCACCGTGTTCAGCTACGGGTAGTTAATTATATGAACAGCCCTTAAACTCCCCTCTAGGAGCAGAAATATTTTTCAAATTATAAGCGAGGGGCTGCTCTTAAACGAGGAGAAATATTGTGCTAGTTTCTTTTTTATATCCCTTCCCACTGCGAGGGGCGGATGCTCCCTTTTTGTGGGTATATTATCATCAGCTAAGCAAACTTAAACCAGATCAGGTTTGCTTTATTCTGGATCATTCCTATTTACAGCCTTTAGAGTACTTTGAGGAGAAGGGGCGATGGGAGATGCAGAATGAATTTGTGACAAAAGAGACGCATTCGAAAATCAATCAATATGGAAATCATTTGTTACCACAAGCAAGACTCTCAGAAATTTATGCGGAAACAAATCATGATCTCACTTTTTTTCGAAATTATTTAAGTTTCCCTATTCCCAAGTTACAGGCATTGATTTACGAAAAATTAAAAATAATCTCCAGTATAACTAAAATTGATGCAGTCATGTCGTGGTCAAATTGCCCTAGCTTGCAATATGCTTGCGATGCATTAGGGATAAGGGTTATTTACAATGAGTTAGGGCCCCTTCGATCCTCTAATTTTTTACCAACGGGTTGTTTTGATTTTTCAGGCGTAAATGGTCATACTTCCGCAGTGACTAGGTTTGTTCGTTTTGTGGACCAATATAAACGAGGATTTATTGAACTAAGTTCTCGAGAAGCTATTCTAGCTAAGTTTGCTGATAAGCTTGGAACAGTGAAAAAAATAACTCCTCGTTATGAGTATGGGTTGGCATTACAAGTTGAAAATGATTCGAATGTGATTGCTTATTCTAATGGTTTTGATAATGTAAAACTGATTAATGAAATCAAGAAAAAATCAAATTCTATTTTAATACGCAAGCATCCAGGAAGTTCAATAGATTATAGTGTTTATGGAGAATTGGATCGTAGTCCTACTTCCATTGAATTTATTTTAAATTGTCAAAAAATTGCTTCAGTTAATTCAGGGACGATTATGGAAGCATTGCTATTTGATAAGAAAGTAGAGTTATTTGGTGATTGTCCATATAAGATTATCTATATGGGGGAAAAGTTTCCAGAATTTTCGGAAAAAGAATTTAAAAAATTGGTATTAAATTTTCTTGTTTTTAATTATTTTATGTCTTTTAGATTTCTATTTGATATGGACTATATTTCATTTAGGCTATTAGATCCTGATGAATGGCAAGTTAATCTATTTCATAAATTTATTTGGAATGAACTAGCAAAAGGTAATTTTCTAAAAAACTGCTTAAAGGAGTACGGTAAAATATTTTTAAACTCATAGTCGTAATTTAACAGTTTTTTGTATTTTGAACATGATTTTTCAATAATATGCCAGCTAAAAAATGCAAAAATGCCGGTAAATATAACGGAAATAGCGAATAATTGAGTATGATTGAGGGTGTAATGATATTTCGTTAAAAAATAGTAGACGGTATATTGCTGGATGGGGTAGGAGTAGAGATATATGCCGTAAGAATAATCGCCTATTTTATTAAAATATTTTTTCAATAAATTGGGGACATAAATGATATACATTAAACAATATGTCCAGGAGAAAAGTAAAAAGACGAAGGGAAGCTCCTCTCTTAATGCTAAAAAGCTCACGAATGCAGCGATAATAAACAGTCTGTAATCATATTTGATGTCATTTAAAAACCAAAAGCCGCCTGCGATAAAGAAAGCGCATACCTTTGTTGAGTTAGGATCTAATCCAGCAAAGATGGGATAGTGATAATCAAAGCCCAAAAGTAATAGGGCGAGTACAAACACATTATAATAATTTTTCTTTTCAAGGATACCTATTACTCCACACAACGCGACTAATAAATACATTCTGATTTCTAATGGTAAAGTCCAGAGAGATCCATTGATTGAACTTTTCCAGGGGTTATGTGGAAAAGAGTCAGGTAAAATATATCTTACATCGTTTAGTATAAAATTAGTGGATAAATAATCTATTGTCATCGGATGCAGGAAGAAATCCTTAAAAGAATAGACATCTTGCCCTAAATACCCAAAAAAAGCGGATACAATGACAGCTACCCATAAGGCGGGATAGATGCGAAGAAATCGATGCCAGAGGAATACTTTTAAGCTACCGGCGGTATGGAAGCTTCTGGTGATGAAATAACCCGAAATACAAAAGAAACTGTAAACGCGCATCTTGCCAATAAGGCCAATGAGCCAAGCTGGAATAGTCGAGGTAGCCGTACTCGAATTATCAGTTAAAGGATAGCTATGGTAGAACACAATAATCAGCGCTATCAATAATCGGATTAATTTGGAGTTAGTATTCATTTGAGTAACTAGTTTTCTATAAAAATAAAATAATCAAATTTGTAAATTTTGTCTATTAAATAGACCCTCTAGCGAGAGGAGTGTACATTATTTAGCTAATGATAGTTACCGTAATAAAATACGGTATAGGACAGAGGTTATTGCCCAGCCCACATGACTAGGCAATATGAAGGAGCTATGCCAATGTGGTGGGGCGCTAAATTTTAGGTTGGGAGTTATTACTACATCGGGATTTATCAATATATTGAATAGGCGTAATCAAATTCCACAGCCCATCTTCAGGATTGACTTGAACTTTTGCTAATTTGCCCCCCGGTAATTCTTTAGCAAGACAAAGTTGGTCAGAAAAATAAAGTCCTGTTCTAATCGGGAAACGGGTTTGACGTATTTCAAATATAGCGGATAAATGTGAAATATAAATTATTAAAATAGATGAAAGAATAATCCATCCAACATATTTAAATGCAGTTTTATTAGAGCGGATGAATTGATAGATTGAGATTATAGTTATAAAAATAATCAGTGCATTTAAACCCGTATAATATCTATCGAGAGCAAAATCGAAGGATTTATAATGAGAGACCTTTATTGTGGTTAACATGGGCCGTGTAATAATAAGAGCAGTATTGTAAATAATATATGTAACAATCGAAAATAAGAGGAGGCGTTTGGATGCTATATCTTTAGGTAAAGTATAAGCGACTGCTATAAAAATAATAAGCATTACTGTGAATACTAATACCTCAGCATTATGGAGATGGTGATACCAAGGGAAAAGAAATGGATAAACAATTGATCTACCAATGGCTGCCTCGATTAAATTACTTTTATCATAAGGGACGCGAGAATAGTTAGCCATGGTGGGTATAAGAAAGATACTAAGAATTAGAAATGGAATGATGATCGTCCAATTTTTTTTCACCCAGTTAGTAAAGCGATTTCTAAAAAAATCCCAACATACATATACAAAGGCTAAACCTAAAATCATAGGATTAGTTGCGGCGCATAACAGTAAACCAAAATCAATCGCTAATCTTTTACATAAAGAAACGCCATTTTCACGTATATAAAGTAAAAAAATAGTGATAATCGGCATATAGTAGCCAATTTGCGGCAATCTACCAATAATTTGATTTTCATTTTTTCCAAGGGGAATAAGAAGAAATAAAAGAAATAAAACTATTCTCAATTTATTTGGTAAAACTTTTTTCGTTACTATAAATGCAGCGGTTGCCATGCTTGAATAAAATGCATAAGAGACGATAGCAATGGTTTGCGGAAGTAAATTAAAAACATTCCCTGATAACAACCAACTTAGTTTGACTGCTATAAATAAAAGCAGTACATTTCCCATGGTGTAATAATCGCCTCGTGTATGAAGTAAGGCATATGACCAGCCATAAGATAAACCAAGCCCAGGCCAGCTCCCATCTTCACAAAATAAAACGGGGTTTCTTAGCGGATCAGGATTCCTTAAGGCAAGCAACCCTATGCCTAATAAAAAAAGGGGGAATATTATTAAAAGGTATTTTATGGATGGGCGCCTTAGTATATCTTTTATCATTGTGAATTCTCCGGATTGTATTTTCCTAAGCAAGCTTTAAAAAGTATTTTTAATACCGCTAAATTTCCTCGCACACTACTAATTTTTGTAGGTATCTTGCCTGCAGGATAGCGTCTGACTGTCGGTAGTTCGAGGCAACGATAGCTTAATTTAGGAGCACGATAAGAAAGATAAGCCAATAATTCATATGTCATAAAGATATGACGAAACGGTGCAATAGCCGGATCTACTAACATCTTTCGACTGTATGCCCGAAAACCTTGCGTCGTATCCGTCCAATGAAAACCGGACGCGAAGCGTAATAAAGGAGCATGAATGAATCGAATAGCCATATCTCGTAATCTTGGCGTATTTTCAGCTACCCCTCCTTCAATAAAACGTGAAGCTTGTACAAAATCCACTCCTTGTTGCAAGGCTGTAATAAATTGAGGAATAGATTTTGGATCATCTTTATCATTACCATCGATAGTAATAATTCCTTCATAACCCTGATCTAACGCAAAAGCATAACCACAGCGTAATTGTGCGCTTAGCTTTCCACAGCCTGTTTTGACTAACAAACCACGCACTTTTTTTTCGTTAAGGAAAGAAAGTGCTAAAGAGTCGTCTTTACTTCCGCCATCGACAATAATGATGTCAGCCATTTCATTTATATTAAGCTGAGCCATTCGATTGAGAAGATGCTGTATGCGTTCTCCTTCGTTGATAACGGGAATGATGACACAGAAAGCATATTGACGACCTAGCCACAAGGGTATTTCAAATGTAGGGACTTGCCAGGTTGCTCGTTCTGCAGAAGAAATAGGCATCGTCATTTATTTTTTTCTCCCGGACGATAGTGATGAACTGCAATTTCTAAGGCTTGTTCAATCGCTTTGATAGGATCCATATCTTTTTCCCTAATCATTTCAATGGAAACAATGTGCTGTGGTAAATACCTATGTATGCTATTTGCCATTGCTGCGTGATTGGTATGTCCTTTGCCTAAAGGTAATAAATTCGGTTCGCTCGCGTGAATATGCCCAATGAGGGCAGCATACTGTTTTAATACGGTATCAGGATCTTCACCATTGATAGTAATTGCTCCCGTATCAAGTTGCATCTTAATAGCAGGATGAGCGACCTCGGATACTATCTTGGCAGTTTCTATACTTGTTAACATGAAGTTAGCACCATAACAAGCAGGATTAGGTTCGAGGCAAATAATCACGTCATACGATTGAGCAAGCTCTCCCCACTTTTGAAAAAAATTAGTAGCGATTTCTCGTGTTTCTGTTTCATTGAGTATGCCACGATCCCGATTTTTTGGTGACCCAAACACGAGACGGGTTGCTCCCAAAGATGCCCCGATGCGGCATATTGCTTCTAAGTGCGAAAGCATATTTTCCTGTGCAGTAGGGGAGCCAAACATATTTAATCCACTGGTACCAAAAAGTAATGATTGCATACCGGTTATTTCAATACCGTGTTCTGCCCACCAGTTTTTAACACAATTAATTTGCTTATCCGTTGCTTTACGCGGTTCAGAAAAATATTTTCCAGGCGCAATATCAATGGCATCGATAGCGTAGTGTTTTAATAAATTCGCTACTATTACATCTTCAGGAGTATCCCATGCAATATTAGAAATGGCTAATCTCATTTAGTTGCTCCTGATGTGTTGAGTGTCAGTGGCTCAGATTGCGCATAAGCGCGCACAGCTTGAATCGTCTCACGCTGACTATATTGATAAAAACCAGTTACCCCAAAAAGGTGGGCATAACGTGTGCGCATGTCATATTGACTCGGAGAGTTACCAAGCGATTGTTCAAAGGGTTTACTAAAACCTTGCGATGAGATGTCAGCTACACTGATAGGTGCAGCCGTAAGATGGATTAATTTTAAATTAGCTTTTAGTGTTGTTTGGATATCATGCCAGAGATTAACCATGGGATAAAATTGAAAAATACCACGACTATCAATCGCATGTAGATTATTCTGATTTAGAAAGTCGAAAATAACATTCTTCCTAAGGCCTGGACCGACTAATCCTGGCAGGCGGACGATTAAATGATTCGCAAAATAGCTTTCAACAAATTTTTCTAGTAAATGTCGATGTAGCCCATAAGGATGAAGATCTGTTTCTTCAATGCTCGTATCTTCATCAACACCAAGGGGATTTTTAAATACATCCACCGTACTAATTAACACAAATGTTTTGCAAGTTATGCTTTTCAGATGAGAAATTAAGCCTTCAATTTTTAGCCGGTCTGCTTCAGGTTCCCGGTTTGCAAGCCATTTTTGAGCAGGTGCGCCTGCGCAGATAACCAGATCGAAAGATTGGCCATTGATATCAGCAATATTAGTAGACCGATAAAGTGCTCCAAAATGTCGCTGTTTCTGTAATGTAGTTCCAACATAACCAGTAAAACCAATGAGTGCATCAGTCATGATTGACTCCCAAAGTATTCAGTATCAAGTTTTTCAAGAACATCGTAGATATTGTCAATTTTCCCGCCTAGGATGGAATAACAACCAGGTAACTCCAAATGTTTTTCGAATAAAATAGGCCGTCCATCGTCTTTTTCATTTTTTGTTAAAACAGTTTTAATTTCGAATAATGAATCGACATAGTTAGCCTCACGGATAGCTGGTAAATAACGCGCCACATCTCTCAACATACGATCAATGCGAGTGTTGCGGGAGTATTCATTCAATTTTTGATAAGGATTAATGCCTTGCTGATCAATCCAGTGAAGATGGGGTGTGTACCGCACATGAGAAAGGGTATGCAATTGGCGTGCAGGGAAGGGCATCATAGAGAAAAAAGGACCATCCATAATGGTAATTCCTAAGCCTTGAAGAACAGGGGGAACTTGGATAAGAGCCATCTCTGCGATTTCATGTTTTAGACCAGCATGTGTACCAGGAAAATCGCCATTAAATTGATTAAGGCCGCTATAAGTGCAATTAAAAATATATCGGCTAGTCAATGATTCTACCTCGCCATGTGGGGACTGCATGGTAATTTTCAGTGTATCGTGTTGTCCTTTTGAAATATTAATTACTTCCGTCCGCAGACGAATTTCAACACCCCATGCTTGCAATTCATTCTTTGCCCAATTTGCTAATTTACTGGCATCGAAAGCATATTCTTCAACCAGAAATACTTCTTCAATGAGGCGTGGTTCGAATAAAACGCGCAATGAAGGGTTGGCTAGTTGAATTTTTGCACCAATTTCTTTGCAGAAACGTTGAAATTGATGGCTTGTTACTTTTGAATTACGACGGGCTATGCCATAGAGCTTAGTAAAATCTTTTTTAATAGCATTGGGCCAATCTTGGATAAAACGTGGTAAGTTTACTCGGCTGCGATAAGCAGTGGTGAAGCTTTGTGGATAGTGGTAACCGTTATGCACGCGCGCTTGGTTGTGATAGGAAGCACGTGCAAGAAGGCTAGGTTCCCGCTCAATCAATATAATATGCTTTAAGCCACGTTTGGAAGCTAAATAAGTAGCAATCGCGGCGCCATAAAAGCCACCGCCGATAATAATAGCCTCATATGATGGAAGCCTATTTGCAGTCATTGTGAAACTTCTTCAATATTGAGTTTTTCACGACGAATCATGCGCGCACTCGTAAATTCTTGACCAATATGGTATTGAGGCCCTTCGCTCGATAAGCTTGTCATATGAAGAATGTATTCGCTGAGTACGAATAAAACGAGCGAGATGAGAAAGAACATTCCGGATTGTTGCAACGAAAGACTAATCCAACCGGATGCCACATGCATTTTAAAAAAACCAATGGCAATAACATAAGCTGAATAAAACAGGTTGGCAATAGTGCCGAATAGAGATAACCAGGTGACAAGTCTCATAGGAAGACGAGTGGTTGAAACGAGTAATCGCATGCCGCGATCAATGCTGTCGCCAAGACGTTTTTTTGAAGGAAGTTTAGGTTCGATTTTGTAAGTAAGATTGATACGTGCAAAACCTGCGCTTGCAGGGAGGTGTCGATAAGTTAAAGTAGGTTGAGGATGCTTAAGAATAAAATTAATCACACGCTTGCTTAAAACACGATACTGGGGAGCATCTTTGGCTAAATGAATGCCGTTAAACCATTTATAGAGTAAAACAAATATAGCGAGGGCACTTTGATAAGCAAAGGATTGCTTGGGTCTTTGTTCATTGGTAGCAAAAACAACATCTGCGCCATTGATGGCTTTTTCCAACATAGTAGGTAGAAAATGGATGTCATCTATTAATGGGTCAATGACAGCAGTAAAATCGCCTAATGCATTTTCTAACCCCACCCAAGCGGCCGTGTCGGCATCCACTTCTTTCGTTAAAGCGTATACTTGTAAATTAGGGAACCCTTTTTCGCCAGTAAGTTTTTTTAGAAGAGTAATGCTTTCATCAGTCGAAGCATTGTCTATAATGATTAATTCGTAATCTTTAACAGAAGGGGAAAGAATAGAGAGGGTTTCCGAGAGTATTTTTTCAAGGTGAGTAGCTTGGTTGCGTACTACCATGACAATAGATAAAAAGAAAGGAAAAAAAACCGCTGAATCCTGCTTAGGAGCGCCCATGAAGGAAACCTCACTCGTTCTGTTTTATAGTGTAAAATTTAGCCATATTCTAGTTTTTTATCGGCTGAAGTGTCAATATAAATATCGCCCCCTGAGCCATCTATAGTATTAAGCGCGTATATATGAGGATTGTTAGGATGAAAAAAGCTTCTCATTATTGTAGAGGTTAGCTATAAAATACCGTACTTAAATACGGAAAACGGACTCCAAAGAGGGAGGATGAAACTATATAATTTTAGATCAATATATTTGATATAAATATCTAAAACTTACCTTATTAGGATATCTTTGCTGGACATTTGGATTTATCAATATAAGAAGTGGGGGTAGTTAAAAACCATTTCCCATCGCTAGGATAAATCTCTACTTGCGATAAATTACTATTAGATAATTCATGGCTAAAACAAAGTTGCTCTGCAAAAGAAGGGCCTGTTTTGACAAGAAAAAGCGGTTTATGTATTTCAAATAACATAGATAGATGGGAAAAATAAACTATTAAAATAGAACTTAGAAGGGTATATCCCAAATATTTTAATAGAGGAATGTTGGATCGAATAAATTGAGATAATGAAATAATCACTAAAAATATAACTAATACATTCAATCCCATGAAATATCGATCAGGAACAGTAGTATGATAATGAGATAATACGATAGTTACACCAGAACGCATAATAATGGTTGCTGCATCATAAAGGATAAAAGTTGCCAAGGAAAATAAGATAAGGCGATTTGTTTTTTTATTTTTAGAGAGCCTATAAGCAACCACTAAAATAATAACAAAAATGAGCGCAGAGAAGAGAGCGCTAGCATTATGAAGATGGTGATACCAAGGGAAAATAAAGGGGTAAGTAATTGCTCTTCCAATAATAGCTTCAATAAAATTATTTTCTTGGAAACCTTTCGGTAATGAACCTCCGTTTTTTACAGTAGGTAGGAGTAAGATGCTAAGGAAAATGGCAGGCAGAATGAGTGTCCAGTTTTTTTCTATCCATCGCGTCCAGCGCCTATCTTTTAAAAAATCCCAGCTCACATATAAAAATATTGAACTTAAAATCACGGGATTAGTCAGGGTGCATACTAATAGGCTTAAATCAATAGCTAATTTTTTATAGAATGAGGTACCATTTTCGCGGGTGTAAAACAAAAAAACACTTATAAAAGGAATGTAATATCCAATTTGTAATAGCCTTCCTATAATTTCATTTACATCCATGCCGAGTGGAAGGAGTAATAGTAGTATGAATAATATTATTCTTGAGATAAGAGGCAAAGATTCTTTTGTAATCAAAAAAGCAGTAGTTGCAACACCGGAAAAAAAAGCGTAAGAAACAATAGCAACTGATTGGGGTAATAAAGAAAGAGGATTGCCGGACAATAAGCAACTTAATTTAGTCGCGAGAAATAGAAGTAAAATATTTCCTACTGTGAAATAATCTGTCCTGGTATGAAACATTGTATGCAGCCAACCATAAGACAAGCCAAGGCCAGTCCATTTTCCATCTTCGGCAAATAAAGCTGGATTAACGAGAGGATCGGGATTTCTTACCGTAAGCACTATTATTCCTACTAAAAAGAGTGCTAGTACTACGAGGCATTTTTTTGTGTAGGGATAGAGAATAATATTTTTTATCATTAATAGTTTTCTGTACTTCTCATTCACATCGATACCTTAAAATAACAGGTCGATTTTATAGTATAAAATTTGAGCGTATTGTAGGTTTTAATCGCGTGAAGTGTCAATGGAAATATTGCTCAGTTTAGAGCCATCAGGATTAAAAGGAAGAGAGGTTTCTTGTGTGCCATTCAGTAAAATGGGAACGATAATCTTTCCTTAAAACACAGGAGAGTTATTAACGAGACAGTATAAATCGGTACATAATCGTATAAATTTCCTCATTTGGTTTCAATGATAATCGCCCTGATTTTCTATTGCTCTATAGCCTTCCCAAGTATTTTTTAATACTGTATAATTTTCAAACAAAAACCGATTTTTAATTATAAATAATTGATTTAAAACAAAAGAGGCAGTGTGACATGTTGCAAACTCACATCAATCAGGATGACTTTATCGAACGATGGGGCAATGGAGTAAGATTAGTCTCCCACCCTAAAAATATGGCCTATCCTCTAGCTAGCGCCATGCAATTACCATTCAATGTATTCTTTTGCGACACGGATTTAACTCTTCAAAAAATCAACGAAAGCTGTGCAAAAACTTGCGGATTTGATTCACCTATCTCTGCCATTGGCGCAAGAGCAACCGATTTTGTTACTAAAGCAAATGCTGAATTAATCACTCAATATGATCAAGAAAGTTTATTAAAAAATAAAATATTTATTGCTGAACATGACCTTCACCTTATTGAAGGTCCGATCAAAAATCAACTTGCAGTTAGAGCGCCTTGGTATGACGATCATGGCAAAATCATTGGAATTTTTGGTTGTGCTATCGCGATAGGCGAGCATTCTCTTGCTGAATCTTTAATGGCGCTAGTAGGGTTAGGGTTGATGATGCCTTCCCAATCTTCCTTGTATTCTCAACATAATCTTTCATCGCGATTGAAAATCGATAATGTTTATTTATCTAAACGAGAAATGGAATGTCTAAAATTGATGGTACGTGGTAAAACAGCAAGAGAAACCGCGGAAATTATTGGATTAGCTAAGCGAACGGTGGAATCTTATATTGAAAATATAAAATTTAAATTGGGTGTCTCAAGGAAATCAGAATTAATCGAAAAAGCGCTCGATTATTTCTGATATTCCTTGCAGTATATTTATTTAATGGCTATAGCTTGCGAAGATGAGCTATTACAAAAAATATGTGAAGTGCCATATTCATTGAAGGCGATTGCATCGCTACCTTGATACATTTCACAAGAAGTACCGTCGACTTGACTTTGAGCGATGGTTTTTCCTTGGGCATCTATTTCTGTCATTTTATGAACATAAACATACATCTTATCATTTGCTAATGGTACTTCGATATAAGAGATGTTAGTGGCAGTGGGAGCAGGGATGGTTGATGAATAAGTTTGACATTTGTCTGGATAAACAGACTCATCACATAAATCATATTCTACTGTGATGGGCAATTTTTTAAAGCTGTTATTAATTAGTAAAGCTGTTGATTCAGCAAATGCTGTGTGTGCCATTAACAAACTTATCATTGAGCCGATTATTGCTATTTTTTTCATTTCATTTTTCCTCATTTCACGTGATATAGCCTAAACAGTAAATTATATAGGTGAGAAAAACAAAACTGAATACCGTAAAAAGATACGGTATTCTTTCTCATGAACTCCTGGTGCCATTAACTCTTCTGGCTACTCAAATTCCCAACAATCACCCCATCTCGAAATTGTGCAGCAATATCTTTTAAGTTGCCTGGTGTATGTGGAATTAAAATACTGGTACTTTTATTTTTAGCACCAATTTCTTTAAGGGTTTCATAATACTGTGTCATCAAAATCATATTCATCACATCTGGCGCAGTTGTACCATGAATAGTATTTTGAAATTCATCAATAGATTGACCTAATCCTTGAATAATTGCTTTACGTTGATTAGCCACCCCTTCACCTTGTAATCGCATGCTTTCTGCTTCAGCTTCTGCTTGCTTCACCTTCAGAATTTTTTCAGCTTCACCTTTCTCTTGTGCAGCAATACGAAGACGCTGTTGTTCATTGATTTCATTCATCGCTACTTTCACTTTCGCATCCGGATCGATATCGGTCACTAATGCTTTGACAATTTCATAACCAAATTCTTGCATGGTATCCGTTAATTCCATCTTGACAGCATTGGCAATACTATCTTTTTTCTCAAAGACATCATCTAAATTCATTTTAGGCACTTCTGCGCGAACGACATCAAAAACAAAGGAAGTAATTTGTTCTTCAGGCATTTTAAGTTTATAGAAAGCATCAAAAATTTTATCTGCTTTCACTCGATATTGGACTGAAACCATCGTTTTTACAAAGACATTATCTTTTGTCTTTGTTTCAACTTTAACATCTAATTGGCATATCCGTAATGTCACGTTACCTCTGACCCATTCGATAAAAGGAATTTTAATATTTAACCCTGCATTAGCAATTCGATTGAAACGACCGAATCTTTCTATCACTGAAATTTCTTGTTGGTTGACCACAAAAAATCCCTTAAAAAGGACGATATAGGCTACGATAGCAGTTATCCCTATGATAACCCAGTAAAGTGTTGGCATAAAATCTCCTAAATAAATGTTAGTAAGATTAAAAAATAGTAACATGGCTAGATTTTTGATCAAAATTATTAAAATTAAAAAATAGAAAGAAGCAGAAATAGATCCTTTTTTAATGAAAAATATCAAAGCTGCTAGAAAAAGGGATACGCTGTGGATTTTTTCCCGAAATAAAATTATCTTTTGTTTCGCGGCACTTATTTTGCCATTTCTTAATTTTTTCATAATTTTGTAATTTTTCTAAACAAAAAAATAACATTCTATTTGTGAAAAGAAATCAAATAAACCGTAGTTAAATACGGTATTATTTTTCATGCTTCTTGAATAAAATTGGACCACTATTATGGTATTTAACAAGAGAAATTGATAATGAAATCAAAGCTCATCATGATTTTCACAGCTATTTTTTTATTGCAAACAGCTGCCTTTGCTAAAGAATGTAACGAGGATTTGGAGTGTCCCTATGACCAGCATTGCGTTATGCCTGAAGGTTCAACGGATGTATCGGGTACTTGCACGGTGCTCACGGATAAATTTGGCTCTCCTTTGGGCCATGATAATGCCTCCCGGCCGCATATCGTGCCCAGCTGCTTTAGGGACTCTGATTGCAGCGGTGGCGGAACATGTATTAAAAGGAACGATCCGCTGCATGGTTTTTGTTCTAATTTAAGCGCTGATTAATGATTTAAGGTAATTTTATAATGGGTAAAACAAAGTACTTAGGGTTATTCGCAGTTCTTTTTTTCATGCAAGGTGCAGCCTTCGCTGCATCCTGTTTTAATGATAACGACTGTGAATCTGAAAAACGATGTGTTGCACCGGAAGACAATAGATCCAGTGGCATTTGTATGATACAAAGAGATCAAGCTGGCCATCCACTCTATCATGATAATTCCCCCACGCCTCATCTTGTGCCTGCATGTTCTTCTGATTCTGATTGTGGGCCAGATGGCTATTGTTTTATTAAACAAAATTCGACGGGTGTTTGTTCTCAGCTAAGTAGTGGGCGTAATTGATTTTCTATGAGGCATTATATGAATAAAAAAATAATTATTTTTATCCTAACATGTTTACTTCCGATTATATCTACTGCTGCTTCGGCATTGATAGTGAATGATAACCGGCCAGATCCTGCTAAGGTTATTGCTGAGGCTCATGCTAACCCAGGTGAAAATGCAGAGACAGATACACGCAATGCAGAGCTTGCTGATTCAGATGATAAACTGAATGAAACTTATCAGAAAATCATGAGTCAATTAGATAAAAAACAGCAAGCTGCATTAAAAGAGGCGCAAAAAGCATGGATTAAAATGCGAGATGCGGATTGTAGATGGGCTTTTAGTGATATTAGAGATTGTTTAATGGATCGAATTGATAATAGAGAGAAAGAATTAAAAACTACCTGGTTTGGCGCCAAAAATGGTGATTATACTAGTCTTGAAGAGATTCGTAAGATATGAAACTACTAAATGTCCTTAATTTTATTCTTTCACCAAAATTCAACATTTCATTTCTATTAAGGATTTTATGTATGACGATAAGTTTTTTTATGAGAATGTCAAACGGGAGGATAAAGAGTTTGAAGAAGATGACTGGGTTCAAGTCACTTGTTTAGATGACAAGCATGCTTATTTGTTTTTAGGAGAACTTATTGATGAGCATAAACCTGGCGCACAGGTAGAAGGTGTTTTAAAATTTGAGCCTGAGGGGTATGATGTGGTTCATGATTTGGCAGAAAAAGAGAAAGCTGACTTAGAACAATCTGAATTACCTACACCAAAACTGGATTTGAGATAAAAGAGGGGTAAAAAATAATTTTGTTCTGATAAAATCATAACTCAAGGCTTTTTGAATGAGTTCTGATTTATTATTACACTTGAGCTTACATTTAAGTGTATGAATGTAATCCTCAACAGTTCTTTTGGATAAGGTTAATCTTTGGGCGATTTCTTTGGCTGTCATTCCTGTCGTCAGGTAATACAAACAATCCATCTGTCGTTGAGTTAAATTGATTGCTCCAACCAAAGAATCTTTTCGGTGATATACAAATCCTATTCCAAATATCCCAATGATTTTACCATTACAGCATAAAGGCATTTTATAACTGGATACTTTTATCGTTCCCTCATTAACTAATCCTTTTTCTACCACGGCTAGAGATTTTCTTTCTGTCAATACACATTGATCATGCAACCGCATAACGGGCGCTTCATTTTTCCAGCTTAAATCAAAATCTGTCAGACCAATCAAGTCAGATCCTTTGGTAAATCCAGCATCTTTTGCTAAATAATCATTACATTCCCGAAATATCCCTTTTTTGTCTTTGTGAAAAATATGACAAGGAAATTCAATTAAGCTCGTAATATTAAATTCATTTAAATTTACCATCGATTACGTAACCTATATAAAACCGCAAGATAAATTACCGCACCACAAGATGTCATTGCTAATAACATTCCCGTGAATAACAATCTGTCCCCAATTAAATAAGCATGCAAAGCGGTAAATACTTGGATGATGATAAATCCTAAAAAAGTGATAAGCGATACTTCTCTGGAATCTTTTAGCTGATAGAGCTTAATCGCTTGGGGAATGAATAACGCAGCATTTGCTACCATGCTAAGAAAAAAAATAACTTCCGATAAATTTTTCCAGTTTCTCAATATCTCACTCATAACTTATCTCTTTGGACTAATAGGCAATAAATAACGTTTAATAATATCCATGCTCTTTACTTTTTTTATTAATTCTAATTTTGTTTGGCAATTTAATTTATGTCTAATATTATTCAGATAATCTTCTATAGTGCGAGCCGAAATATTTAAAATGTTTGCTATTTCTTTCGCGGTTTTATCCATTAACGTCCAATCTATGCAATCTAATTCACGGACAGTTAAATTATATTCTTTTGCTTTTGCAAGATTAATCTCGCGTTCGTAATAAGAAATGCCAAATACACCTCTCATTTTGCCATCACTATCGTAATAAGGTAATTTTGTAGTCTGCAACGTTAAAGCTACGTGATTAGGAATAACCACATGATCTATTGATTGGTGAGGTTGACCAGATTGTAAAATAGTTTCGTTTTGCTGGCATATGCGCATTGCATGCGGATAATTTTGGCAATAAACATCAGTAACAGATAACCCTTGTAAATCCTTTAAACTTATAGCGCCACACAGTTTTTCTACAATAGATAGTTGTAAATCATTTAAATGTAATATCCTATGCTCTGTATCCGTAAGATAAAGATGCATGCGATGTGGCAGCTGGCAAAGACTGTCAAATGCAACCTGAAACTTCTCGTTCATAATCATATGCTTGTTTATATTTTGTACAATTATACCTATAAGCTGTATATCATGCAATTTTTTTGCTTTAATATAACCTATTGTTTTAAGGAAAATATTTTCAACGTAACACGCTTATTACTTAGATCTAAGCACAATCAAAAGGCGATATTCTGTGTTAAATTAAATCAAAAAAATACCGTAGAAAATCACGGTGCGTCGGGTTTTCCTTGTAAAGTGCATTTTCTTTTTCATATTGTTCAATACAATGCTTTGCTGCTTTACTAAGTTGTTTAGGGTTTAATGCATCATAAATAATGGCGCATGTGTCAAGGATAATCATTTTTCGACATCCCACTCTTCATCTATGGGTGAAATGACATTGCCGATACGTGCATGTTTACGAAGTTCTTTAAGCTTATTAGATGCCTCGGCGCGTGTAGGACGATGAAAATTCAATATTACAAACTCATCCCAACCACCTAATTTTTCCTCAAATAATAGTGTATGATTAGCCCCCTAAAGAGATTTACTGGCAGGAGAAATCCCTTTGACTAACATCCTCATCACTGGCGGAGCTGGCTATATTGGCTCTCATATGGTGTTAAAGCTACTCGAAGCAGGCTACCATCCCGTGGTGGTAGATGATTTATCTACAGGCATGGAATCGTTCATGCCGCCAGGCGTTCCCTTACACCGCTTCAGCATTGGGGATGCAGATAAGTTAAATCAACTACTTAGAGCCACCCAATTTGATATCGTCATGCATTTTGCAGCCTTTATCGAAGTAGGAGAGTCGGTCAAAAAACCAGAAAAATATTATCAAAATAATTTCTTCAATACGCTCACTTTACTCCATACCATGAAACAACATGGCATAAACCATTTTATTTTTTCCTCTACCGCCGCTATTTTCGGTGAACCGCATTACACCCCAGCCGATGAAAATCACCCTAAACAACCTCTCAATCCCTACGGCGCTTCCAAATTAATGTGTGAACAATTGCTACAGGACCTCGATACTGCCTACGGCATCAAGTCCGTTTGCTTACGCTATTTTAATGCTGCAGGCGCAGATCCAGCAGGTCGTACCGGCTACCGCACTGCTAATGCCAGTCATTTGATTCCTATTGCCTTGCAAACTGCCTTGGGCCAACGTCCTCACATGGAAGTCTACGGTCGCGATTACCCTACCTTAGATGGTACTTGTATCCGCGATTACATCCACATCATGGACTTATGCGATGCCCACTTATTAGCAATGCAACACCTACTCGCTGGCGGAAGCAGTCGGCAGTATAATTTAGGTAATGGTCAAGGGTATTCGGTCCAGCAAGTGATCGATACTGCCAGGCAAGTCACAGGGCAGGCCATTCAGGTGATAGATTCCGCCCGTCGCCCAGGGGATCCTGCCAAATTAGTAGCGGATTCTCGTTTAATTCAACAGGAATTAGGTTGGAAGCCGCGTTATCCTGAGCTTGCCACCATTATTGAACATGCTTGGAAGTGGGAGAAACAATGCTACCGCGCGGGTTGTTAAAAGAATATTTTCAATTAGTGATTTTTTTACTTCGTTGCTTTGATGTGTGTGCTGTCTTAGCGGCTGGCTTAGCGGCTTATTTCTATAAATTTGGCAGCTTTTCTCCTTCTAACCATTATCTTTCAGCTTTGATATTAGCCGCCCCCTTAACTGCGATCGTTTTTCAGTTTTTTGAATTATATGGCTCGACTCGTACAAAATCGTTTTGGAGCTATATCAGCGGACTTATCCAAGCCCTATTTGTTGCCTTTATGCTCTTAGCCGGTGCTGCCTTTATTACTAAAACAGGCGAAACTTATTCCCGAGAATGGTTTGGCTGGTGGGGTTTACTCGCAGCTTTCTTCCTCGTTTCATGTCGAATCTGTTTACTCCTATTTCTACGTATCATGCGGCTTTATGGCTGGAATGAGCGGCGTATTTTGGTGATTGGCGTGAGTGAAGTAGGCATCAAATTAATTGAGACAGTCCAGCAATCTTTGTGGACTGGCTTTCGTGTCGTAACGATATTTGACGACATGCCCGAGACTAAACCTCAAGCCATTGGCGGCATTCCTGTCTCCAAAACGCCTGACAATATTCCGGATTATTTGGCCAGCACCCCTCACGGTATTGATGAAATCTGGTTAGCCTATCCCTTACGGGAAGAAGCACGTGCCAAAGAGGTATTATATCAATTACGCCACCAAGCGATTACCATTCGCTTTGCACTTGACCTGTTAGGCTTAAATTTCACTCATTATTCTATTGCAGAATTAGCTGGCTTCCCCATTCTAAACATCTGTACGACCCCTATGGTCGGCATGAATCGCCTATTGAAAGCTATCGAAGACCGCCTTTTAGCCAGTCTTATTTTATTAACGATTTCACCTCTCTTCCTGCTCATCGCCATCGCCGTCAAAATGAGTTCACCTGGCCCCATTTTTTATCGACAAAAGCGAGTAGGTTGGAATGGCACTGAATTCGAAATGCTAAAATTCCGCACGATGCCGGTGGATGCTGAATCCAAAACTGGACCCGTATGGGCTAAGCCAGGCGAAATGCGAGCGACTAAAGTAGGAGCCTTTTTGCGCCGCACCAGTTTAGATGAATTACCCCAATTCATTAACGTCTTACGGGGCGATATGTCGATTGTCGGCCCCCGTCCGGAACGTCTCTTTTTTGTGGAACAATTCAAAGAAGAAATACCGCGTTACATGCAGAAACATTTAGTGAAAGCGGGTATCACTGGTTGGGCTCAAGTGAATGGCTGGCGCGGTAATACCAGTTTGGAAAAGCGAATTGAATACGATCTTTTTTATATTGAAAACTGGTCGTTGTTATTTGATTTGAAAATTATTTTTTTAACTATTTTTCGCGGTTTCATGAGTAAGAATGCTTATTAACTCACCCGACCATATCTATCTTCAAACCGAACAATATCATCTTCGCCTAGATAAGTTCCTACTTGGACTTCGATAATTACTAAGTCAGACTTACCGGGATTAGATAAACGGTGTTTAGTAGCCACAGGAATAAATGTCGCTTCATTCGTACGAAGTAAGAGTTCCTGATCTCCATTCACTACTTTAGCAACACCTTCTACCACCACCCAATGTTCACTGCGATGGTGATGCGCTTGCAAGGAGAGCATTTCTTGAGGTTTGACAACGATGCGTTTAATTTTAAACGTCGGGCCTTCTTCTAACACACGAAACGATCCCCAAGGACGAGTCACCGTTTCACTAGAAAGGGAAGTAGTAGTGGTTTCTTCAGTCATGAGTGCATAGATTCCGCAAGTTACCTATAGTGATTGCAATATTATGAGATTACCTTACTATGAGCAAGATGGATTTTGATTTCAGGAGAAAAGGGTATGGATACCAGGCGATCACAGGATGAGAAGCAAACTGGAAAGCTTAAGGAAAACTTAAGAATTGTCCGGGAAGAAATAAAAGCGTCTTTGGCGACTGATGCTCATAAATTAGAAGCAAGTGAGAAATTTTCTGTTTTTGTTTTAAAAGATAAAAAAGAAAGAGAAAGAACTGCCATTTATGGGAACAGAGAAAATATTTATAAAGTCGCTTTTCTTGATCTTAACCTGCCTTTGTTAGCGATACAAAATATTTATGAAGAAATAATCCAAATCAATACAGAGTTAGCAGCAGCCAATAGTCAAAGCAAGAAAATAAGTGATTTTACTGGTATGCTGTTTTATCCAGCTTTGCTAAATGTTCAGGAGTTAAAAGACCTTTCTTTTTTAACTGATAAAAATAATATCTTGATTGAGACAATCGATAAAATACCAAAATTGCTTAATGAAGAAGTATTGACTAATGCACATGCGTTATTATTAAAAGAATTATTTATATGGCTAGAGGGATTGCAGTTGCATTTTGCGCTTAATATAAGAAGGCAGGAATTGCTAAACGAAAGCACAAAATCGAGTATGCAAAGTTTAATCCCTTATAAGATAACTAACGGCACCATAAATGTAATGAGCGGTATGTTGAAGGTGATTGAAAAGGCCGTAGATATGAATCCGAAAGAATCCTTGCTCATCATTCGGGCGGTTTTAGAGGATATGCTGAAAATAGCTAAGAATAATAAAGATGAAAGCGCAGAAAGGAGCATAGCTTTTTGCATAAAAATATTTACTAATTCCAATGAAATGGAATATCGAACTTCAAATGAAAAAATAGAATATGTAACAAAAAATAAAGTTACGATGTTGAGCGAATTGGATGAAATGATAGAAAAATTAGGAAGTTTTGAGAAAAATGATAAACGGCAACTCTATGTTTCTTTGCTGGCATGGTTACAAATTTTATTGGCAGCCTATAATATTTATGGACGAACGAAAGTAGATGGATTGTTGAGTGGGCCCTTTTTTCAACGCAAAACTGGCATAGGGGTAATGGATATTTTTAAAAAGTTTGAAGAGGCAGCCTTCACTATCGATAGGGTACTCCTATTAAAAGACCAAATGATAGAAATAAACAAAAATAATAAACAACCCACAGAAGAAGTTATTGTCTCCGCGAACCCCAACTTAGAACCATCCCCACTGGAAGAATCCTGGCCATCTGTTGAAATAGTTGCCACGCAAGAAGATAACTCAATAAAAACGACTTTTCCTATCTTATTTGATTTTAATGAAAAACGGTTTTGGGAATTAATAGAATCAGAAAACGAGGCTAGAGCGGAGATAGTCAGTTTAAATGCAGCATTAAACATGCTTGAAAAAGCAAAATGGCCGAATGATTTTTGCCAAAGGTTAAATCAACATTTAACCTATCTAAATATAGAAACGACTCGTGTATTTAAAGCTTATGAAGATATTCATTATATTGCCTGCAATCCCGTAGTGAAATTTGTTACCTTGGGTTTTATCCAGACCAAACATCAAGATGTTAAAGAAAAAACAGAAATGGAAATAAATAATTTAAATAAAAAATTTAAAGAATTAGCTATGTTGTATATTTGGACCTGTGCTTATTTAAAGCTCGATAAAAGTAGTAACCATTTAAAACCAGAAGCAGAAGAATTATTAAGAATGGCTCGTAAACAAATACTGAAAGAAAAACCGACGTCCAAAAATGAACTAGATAGCGAACATTTTATTGAAATACCAAGAAGGAAGAGGCCCTAAGGGTTGAAATGAATGGGCGCAACGCCGACTAGATAACGCACTTTATCATTTCTTTCACTTGCGCCGCTGCGCTTTTCCAATTTAAGCGTGTTTCGTATTCTTGGTAAGCGCCGAGTGCAAGTTCTTCATAGCGCGTCCGATCATGCATTAAGTTGACAATATAATTGCAATAATCAGAAATCGAAGCATCTAATGCAAACGTCATGCCATTAATATTGTTTTTTACGATCGTGCCAATGCCACCTACATAGGTTGTTAAACAAGGGACGCCATAGGCATTCGCTTCACAAAATACAATACCATAGGCTTCTGCACGAGAAGGGACAAAAAGAAAATGGGTTTCTGCTAAGAGTGTTTGAATTCGATTTTTTCCTTCGGGTGTGTGTTTGGAAATATATCCTAAACAATTAACGTAAGAAGGAACAGGCTGCAATTTAGGTGAATAGCCAACAATGTTTAACTCAACAGCATGCCCTGCTTCATGCAATGCGTTTGCCACAGCTAAAACAATATCACCGCCTTTGCGTTCCCAACTTTTTGCTAGAAAAAGTAATTTGATTTTATCTGTTGAGCGCTTTTTTATAATATCACGTATGGCATGAAAGCTAGGATAAGTCTCAATATTTGCCCCAAAAGGTACAACTTTTACTTTATCCCGACTAACGCCGTATAATTCAATAGCACCATTTGCTGCCCAGTCAGAGGAAAAAATTGCAAGCGTTGCGCGGGATAAACATTCAGCTGTCATTTGATTGCCTTGTTGAATCGTCTCAGCAGAATGATAAGCAAACGGCGGATAAAAACCGAGTAGGGAAGCATAGACCGCATCTGTCCAGAGAATAATCGGCTGCGGACAATCAAGATAAGCTATTGGATTAATTAAAGGGGAGACAATAGCATCTACTGAGCGTGCCGATAATTTCTGTTTTATTTGGTGAGAATAATGCTTTGCTGCGACGATATTAAAACGGGGGCTTTCGCGCTGATTGCTAATAATTTTATTCCATGTTTGTTTAAGTTTAAAAAAAGGCGGTAATTTACGGACCAATGAACCGAGATAATCTACTTCAATGCCAGCATTTATTAACGCTTGCGACATATGATAAGGGGTACCGGACCAATTGTGGACATCATAAGCATCAAACGTCGTCGTATAAGCAATACGCATAATTATTCCTTCAGTGATTGCATTAATGGGAGCTGCCAAAATTGTTTTTTAAAAGCAGGAATAGAAAAATGCGCTATCATATGTTGATAGGCTTTTTCTCCTACTTGTCCACGTTCCTCATCCGATAAGGTGTAAATTTTTTTCATTGCAGAAGCCATGGCACTATGATCTCTTGGCTGAATGAGTAGACCTGTTTCCCCCATCACTTCCGGAATGCCATGTACGCGGGTGGCGATAATGGGAAGTTTAGCCACCATCGCTTCAAGTAAGACGCGACCAAATGCTTCTTGTACGGAAGAAAGTACAAAGCAATCGAATGCTTTCATGTAGCGAAAACCGCAGGGCAGAAAGCCAGTGAAGATGACATCGTTATTCAAGCCATAAGAATGGACTTGTGCTTGGAGATGAGACTTTAGCTCGCCTTCGCCAATAATGAGCAATTTTGCTTTAGGGCAATAAGGTTTAATTTGGGAAAATGCTTTAATTAAGCTTTCTTGATCTTTATTGGGTGCCAACCTTGCCACATTGCCAAAGACAATATCATTCGGTGATAAGTGCAGGGCTCTTCTTGCATCATCTCTAGAGAGAAGCTGGGGTTCGGTGAGCTCCACGTCGATCATATTATAGAGAGTCGTCACTCGCGCTTTGGGTATGCCCCAGAGATTTTTACGCATGTCATCCCGTACGGCATTCGAAACCCCTGCAAACAAGATATTCTTACGCCCCAGTGCTGCGATGAGTAGTTGTCGTCCTAAGGAAGCCATGGTGCCTAATTCATGCATCACACACACAACAGCAGGGATAGAGTGAAATTGGGCGACCCACAGCATGATGTAGGAAGGTTTATAGCGGTGGCAAATGACTATCTCAAAATTTTTCTGCCGAGAAAGGGATAACAGTCGGCGAATAGCGGGGATTTTTAGCGTGCGGATGTCGTTTTTGGAAGTGTTCAAAAAAAGCACATTTTCAGCGATCGTACGCTGCCTTGTGGCTTCATTCGGTTCACCGGTAAGATAAGCCACGGTGACTTCATACTGATCCTTATCAAATAACCGGGTGTATTGGTTATAGATGTCAATGAATTGCGTGGCATCATTATGGCCGAGAATGAGAATATTCTTGCGCATGCTGAATGAAAACTCCTCCGTAGTCGTCCCTTATAGCAAGTTGTTTGGAAAAGGACAAGATGGTAAGATCGCAGGCCAATTGGGCAAAGGTTAACCGACTATACCGCTATGATGAAGATCACAAAAGCTGTTTTCCCTGTTGCAGGGTTGGGTACGCGCTTTTTACCCGCTACAAAAGCTAATCCAAAGGAAATGCTACCTATTGTCGATAAGCCGCTTATTCAATATGCCGTGGAAGAAGCCGTCGCAGCAGGCGTCACGGAACTCATTTTCGTGACCAGTAGTAGTAAACGCGCGATTGAAGATCACTTTGATTCTAATTTTGAATTAGAAGCGACCCTCCAGGAGCGGGGTAAACAAGAACTATTGAATATTGTCAAAGGCATTTTACCTGATGGGGTTTCTTGTGCTTATATTCGCCAAAAGTCGCCTCAAGGGTTAGGCCATGCCGTTTTATGCGCCAAACAGTTAGTGGTAAATGAGCCTTTTGCCGTATTATTGGCAGATGACTTAATCGATGGCGGCCCTCAGCCTTGCTTAAAGCAAATGGCAGATCAATTTGCTCATACCCAAGCGAGTATCGTAGCAGTACAAAAAATTCACCCTGAAGAGACAAAAAAGTATGGTATCGTCGATGTGCCGAATTCGGATGATATGCTGATAGCTATTCGCAATATCATTGAAAAACCCACACCCAAAGAGGCGCCCTCGAATTTAGGCGTTGTTGGTCGTTATATTTTAACTCCCCGGATTTTTACCTTGCTGGAAACGACCCATAAAGGTTCTGGGGGGGAACTGCAACTGACCGATGCGATTGCCAAGTTACTGCGTGAAGAAGCAGTTTATGCTTATCAATTCCAAGGTAAACGTTACGATTGCGGCAGCAAATTAGGCTATCTCGAAGCCACTGTGGCTTATGCACTTAAACATCCTGAACTCTCCGAAGAGTTCCGACTTTCCTTGGAGACGATCGTTTCATGACTTTTTCTACGGTAGTTGATCAACGCGAGCGTTTCCTCTACCTCATTGCGATCGTCGGCAGCGTCTTACTATCAGTTTGGATCAACTCCCGGGAAACTGTCATCAATCCCGATGCTATATGCTATTTGCTCAGCGCGCAAATGATAGGACAAACGGGCCTGCATGATGCTATGCATCTTTGCGGACAAGCGAGATGGCCTTTCTATTCTACGCTAATCTATGGTCTTGCTTATCCCACCCATTTTTTATACGTCACCGCTGCTTATATCCTTGACGGCTTGTTTTCTGCCTGCTCTGTCATCACCTTTATTCTCATTGTGAAAACACTGGGAGGATCTCAACGCGTTTTATGGCTTGCTACCGGCGTGATTTTACTCTCCCATGAATTTAACAGCGTTCGTCAATACATTATCCGTGATCATGGGTTTTGGGCTTTCTATTTACTTTCTCTTTTCTGCCTGCTGCACTATTTTCGTCACCCTCGTTGGCTAGTAGCGTGGGGTTTTAGTATCAGCTTAGCTGTTGCCACGTTATTTAGGATCGAGGGAGCTATCTTTTTATTAATGCTACCCTTTTTATCCTGGGTTGCCTTACGTTGCCCATTTCGTATGCGAGCAATATGTTTCCTCACGCTTTATTTGCCCGTTCTGATTATTGCATTTGCGATTGGCATTTGGCTGTTGTTACATCCCCAGCAAACCTTAGCGCAATTAGGCCGAATAGGCGAAGTAGTTCAACAAATACACGATGGATTACTAATGGTGGTGACGAATTATCAATCCACCAAAACAGCGTTAGCGACTCATGTTTTATCACAGGATTCGATCAGTGATGCAGGTCTGGTGTTATTAGTCACGATGGTAGGTTGGTATCTGATGAGTGTGATTAATAATTTATCTTGGATTTATAGTTGTTTAACCCTTTACGCTTGGCGTCGAAAGACGGCTATTTTTGCTCCTTCTGCAAAATGGGTATTAGGCGGTTATATTTTTGTCAATGTTCTCATTACGTTTGGATTTCTCTTAGAACATTTATTTTTATCTAAGCGTTATCTCATCGCATTATCGTTAATTTTCATGTTATGGGTACCTTTTGCTCTCGATGATTTACTCCAAAGGGGGTCTTCTCCTCGCTATCGTAAATTATTTTTGCTCTCAGTACTGCTCATCGTTATCACATCGTTGGGAGGTTTTTTGAATTTTGGGCATTCGAAAAAATACATTCGTGAGGCAGGGGATTGGTTGGCTGATCATTTGCCCCCGCAAGCAATGCTTTATGCTAATGATGATCAGTTAATGTATTACTCGCAGCATTTTGGGACTCAGATTTTTGATAAAATGCAACGCTATCATCATCTTGATATCATGGCGAATGATCAATGGAAGCAATATGACTATATTGCTTTGCGTGTGAATCAGAAAGATAAAGATAGTCATAATGCATTACAAAACATTCCACTGTCACCTGTTCAAGTTTTTAATAATGGACGGGGTGATGCAGTTATTATTTACGCAGTGCATCCGGAGGCAAAAACGTGAATATTGCAGTGATTGGGGCGGGTTATGTGGGGTTAGTCACGGGCGCTTGTTTTGCTGAATTAGGCAATCAGGTGACGTGTGTTGATGTGAATGAGCAGAAAATTCAGAATCTAAGCCAAGGGATTCTTCCGATTTATGAACCGGGTCTTGAGCCTATGGTTATTTCTAACATGCATGCAGGCCGTTTGAATTTTGTGACATCGTTATCGGAACTTCCCTTCGATCCGCAAGTTATTTTTATTGCGGTTGGAACCCCCAGTGATATAGATGGTTCTGCTGACATTAAATATGTTCTAGAAGCGGCACGGAATATTGGTGCTCACATTCAGCAAGATTGTGTGGTAGTGGATAAATCCACGGTGCCGGTGGGGATGGCTGCACAAGTGCTTTCGAGTATTCAACAAGAATTAAAACATCGTCATTTATCGCTTAATGTGGATGTCGTTAGTAATCCTGAATTTTTACGTGAAGGTGCTGCAATAGAAGATTTCATGCGTCCAGACCGTGTCATCATTGGTTTGGATTCTGATCATGCCAAAAATTTGATGCTTGATTTATATCTACCCATTTTACGCAGCCCTGAGCGTATTTATTTTATGAATGTCAAAGATGCAGAAATGACAAAGTATGCTGCGAATGCCATGTTAGCAACACGTATTTCTTTTATGAATGAAATGGCAGTGTTGTGTGAACGCATGGGGGTGGATATTGAAAATGTACGCATCGGGATTGGCTCAGATGCGCGCATTGGTAATGCGTTTCTTTATCCTGGTTGTGGCTATGGTGGTTCTTGTTTCCCGAAAGATGTGCGGGCATTGATTAGAATGGCTGAGCAGTATGGAATTGATGCGATGATTTTAGATGCTGTTGAGAAGCGTAATTTTCAGCAGAAGCAGCTATTGCCGGAAAAAATAGTAGCGAGATTTGGCGAGAATTTATCAGGTCTTACGGTAGGCGTATGGGGGCTTGCATTTAAACCGGGTACGGATGATATGCGTGAGGCTTCTTCGTTGGTGTTGATTGAGCATTTAATTCAGCGTGGAGCATGCGTGCAGGCTTATGATCCGGCTGCAATGGGGCTTGCAAGGGAAATTATGCCGAAAGATTGGTTTAACAATGATCAGCTTACATTGGTCGATTATCAATATGATGCAGTGAAAGCTGCTGATGCGTTGGTATTAGTGACAGAATGGAAGCCGTTTTGCTATCCAGATGTGGCAGCGATGAAGAATTTGATGCGGCAGCATATTATTTTTGATGGCCGTAACCAGTATGATCCGCGGCATATGAATGAGGCGGGATTTGAGTATTATGGGATTGGGCGTGGGGATGTGGTAGAGGTGGGTGCAGTTAGTAGCGCGGTGGCGTAGTTTTGTTAGTCATAAGCGCTATCATGATCTGCATGCAAGGAGAGTAAGCGAAGGAACTCTCCTTCCCTTAATGCTGTTGCTCTATATTTTTTTGAAAATCGAAAGGTATAAATACGCTGACCTGATGGAGTAGTTTTAGATAAAATTGCTTCCCATTTTAAACCATTATCTGCATATAACTTGTCCCAATTTAATTGCCTGATTTTTTTGAGCGCTTTAAGGAAGGCAATTTGTTCATTTTTTTCCAAGTGAAAAAGATCCTTCTGAAAGTCTGGATGATTCATATCAATTTTGATAGAGGTCATTTTTCAATTTTCTTTGCTAATTGATCAAAATTATCAACAGGTTTATTTTTTTCAGCCCATTCGAGGGCTTTTTCTAATTTAGCTAGATTATTGCCTTGATAGAGCCATTTTTCTGAGTCAGGAATAAATTCACCTGATTTAATAATCCAGGTTCCAGGAGTGATTTGATCGATTAATACGGTTTTGCCCGCAAATTCTTTTCCAAGGGAAATTTGCCCATTTGCCCCTATTACTTTGATTGTTTGATGTTCGCTCATAGAAAGAACCTCGTAGTTAGTACTGTACATCGGTATAAAAATATAAACCGTTGTTAATTTACTGACTCTCTTTATTATATTCCTAAATTAGGATTTTAGCAATATAGGAAAGCTTAGCTCTTGCAACCTCCCTCATCCTCCTATAAATTATCCCTTGATCTGACCCTCCGGGCAGAGACACTGAGCCAACTAAAATTTATACAGGACTTGATCATGAGACAGGTACCTATTTCCTCCCTCTTGATCGCAGTTTCCTGAGGAGATTGCGATGACTACTATTTTCGATTTTTATAAAAAGAAAGCCGCTAACGAAAAAATCACTATGGTTACTTGCTACGATTACACGAGTGCCCGTATTGTGGCGCAAACAGACGTGGATTGTTTGTTAGTAGGTGATAGTGCAGCCATGACCATGCACGGTTTTAAAGATACGCTTCCAGCCACGCTCGAAATGATGGTTTTCCATACGGCAGCCGTGAGTCGCGGCGCAGGGAATAAATTTCTTATTAGTGATTTACCTTTCTTGGCTTATCGTAAATCGCTAAGCAAAAATATCACTGCTGTGCAATCGCTCATGCAAGCAGGTGCCCAAGCTGTCAAATTGGAAGGGGCAGCAGGTAATATTTCCTTCATTCGCCATTTAGTAGAATCCGGTATTCCTGTCATGGGCCATATCGGCTTAACACTGCAAATGATTCACACGCTAGGGGGGTTCAAAGTACAAGGTAAAACTCAAGAAAGCGCGGCGCGTTTGAAAGAAGAAGCTCTGCAATTGCAAGAAGCCGGCTGTTTTGCAGTGGTACTAGAATGTGTTCCGAATGCATTAGGCAAAGAAATTACCCAGTTATTATCCATTCCCACTATTGGTATTGGCGCAGGTCCAGATACCGATGGGCAAGTGTTAGTGTTTCAAGATTTATTGGGATTAAACATCGATTTCAAACCGAAATTTGTTAAAACATTTGTAAACGGTTATGAGCAAGTGAAAAATGGGATTGATGCTTACGTCAATGCAGTCAAAACAGGAGCCTTTCCACAAGATGAACATTGTTACCAAAATAAATGATTGGCAAACCCTACGAAAAAACTTAACCGGACGCTCCATCGGTTTTGTGCCGACGATGGGGCATTTGCATGCGGGGCATTTAAGTTTATGCGAGCGCTCACGTGCAGAAAATGAGGTGACGGTGGTGAGTATTTTTGTTAATCCTACTCAATTTAATCAAGCGAGTGATTTTCAATTGTATCCCCGCACTATTGAGCAAGATACCTCACTATTGGCTTCGCATGGAGTGGATTATTTATTTTTGCCTGATGCAGAATCCATGTATGCTGATCACTATCAAATTCAAGTAACTGAAACCGAATTAAGCCGTGAATTAGAGGGCGAATTTAGACCTGGGCATTTTAATGGTATGTTGACGGTGGTTTTAAAACTGTTGAATTTAGTGCAAGCAACGCGGGCTTATTTTGGCGAAAAAGATTATCAGCAATTATTATTAGTGAAAAAAATGGTGGCTGCTTTGTTTTTGCCAGTAGACATTATTCCATGTGAAACGATGCGTGCGGAAGATGGTTTGGCATTAAGTTCGAGAAACTCGCGATTAACCCCGGAACAACGACAAAAAGCTGCACATTTTCCTCGTTTACTGCAAAGCGGGCAATGTGCGGAAGATATTACAAAACAATTAGAATTATTAGGATTTAAAGTCGACTATATAGCTGATCGTTGGCAACGGCGTTTAGGAGCGGTGTGGGTAGATGATGTGCGGTTAATTGATAATGTTATTTTGTCACCATAAGTGTACCTATCTAAGGATGATATTAATTGGAGAGAAAATGTAATGCTATTGTGTTTAGATGTTGGTAACACTCACATTCTAGGTGGTGTATTTGATAATGATGAACTCATCGCCCGTTTTCGTTATGCGACTCATTTAATTGGCACGGCTGATCAATTCGGTATTTTTTTGTTAAATATTTTACAAGCTAAAAAAATTGCGCCCGAACAAATTACTGCAACCGCAGTGAGCTCGGTAGTACCAGGTTGCGATTTCACCATACGACATACCATTTCCTTGTATTTCAAATCCGAATTTTTCATGCTGCAAGCAGGCGTAAAAACGGGCTTAAATATTAAATACAAAAATCCCAATGAAGTCGGCGCTGATCGGATTGCAAATGCTATTGGCGCAGTGAGCCACTATCCTAATCAAAATTTAATTATCGTCGATATGGGAACAGCTACCACACTCTGTGCAGTAACTAAAAAGAAAGATTATTTAGGCGGTGCGATTTTGCCAGGGCTGCGCTTAAGTATGGAGTCGTTGAAGGCAAATACAGCTAAATTAATGGCGGTTGATATCGAAGCACCCACCACTTATTTAGGCCGATCGACGCGTGAAAGTATTCAAGCTGGCTTGTATTACAGCCAATTAGGTGGCTTAAAAGAAATTATCGCAGGCTTTAAGCAGGAAGTATTCCAGGGTGACGTCACGATGGTGATTGGGACAGGAGGATTTGCGCAATTATATCGAGATAAAACATTATTCGATGTCATCTTGCCAGATCTTGTGCTGCAAGGTTTATATAAAGCCTATGCTTATTCATTAAGCTAATTGCTCTTCCAAAACTTTTTCACTTTCTGGGAGGAGGGTTCCGGAGCGACCCTGTCCCAGTCGGCATGCGATAAGTGCTAATGAGGCGATGGTAATTAAATAAAATCCAGGTGCTAAGGGGGAATGGAAGGTGTGAATGGCCACTGTACAAATGATGGGACTTAAACCAGCAAACAAAGCAAAGGCAATATTATAACTCATTGCAATACCCGAATAACGCACTGGCGTGGGGAACAGCGAGCTTAATAGGGCAGGGTAAGCGCCAGTAATAAAACCAAATAACAGTGAAAATACTATATAACTTATTGCGATGAGGGTGAGATTGGACATACCAAAAAGTAGGAATAAAGGATAGGTTAAGATAATAATTGAAATCGCTCCAATAGCGTAAATTGTTCGAGAGCCAAATTTATCTGCAAGCCATCCGCAGGTCACAATCGAAAAATTCAGAATGAGAATACCGACGGTATTGAGATTGAATGCGGTAGTAATATTAATGCCTTCATATTCATTTAAATAATGAGGCCAATAAAGATAAAGAAAAATGCTCACTGAACCTAATGCTACCAATAAAGCGCCTTGCAATACATTTAGCCATGAGTGCTGTAGTAATGCGATAAGAGGGATACGTTGAACGTCATTTTTAGGTAAAGCGGAGAATGTAGAAGTTTCTTGTAAAGATCGTCGTAGAAAAATTGATAAGAGCCCCAATATACCGCCTAGGAAAAAAAGAATACGCCAACCATAGGTATATAATGCTTCGGTACTTAAAGTAGCGTTCATGAGTGCGGTGACAGAAGAACCTAATAATAAGCCTAGATTAATAGCGAAAAATAAAATAGAAGTGGCAAAAGCACGCTGTTGTTCATTGACATGTTCTGAAATAAACGTAATCGATGCGGGAATTTCTCCGCCTAAAGCAAGCCCTTGCAGGATACGGAAAACGAGCAATAAAATAGGAGCGATTATTCCAATTTGCGCGGCGGTGGGTAAAAGAGCGATAGCAATAGAAGGGATGGCCATTAATAAGATAGTCAATAAAAAAACTGTCTTGCGGCCATACCGGTCACCGAAGTGAGAAAAAATTACCCCACCTAACGGGCGTATCAAATAACTAATGGAAAAAACAGCGAGTGTCTTTAATGTGGTAACAAATTCTGAACTACTAGGGAAAAAAAGTTTTTCGATAACATTCACTAGAAAGATGTAAATAATGAAATCATAGAATTCGATTATGCCACCCAGGGAAGAAAGGAATAACGTTTTGATTTGCGCGCGGGTTAAACGTGTTGTTGTTACCACAGTAGGATTTCCTATTCCGTTTCACGGTGCCAGTATATATTATTGATTTTCTAATACCAACCCATCTTCCGGTGCTTTTTCTGAAAAATCTTCGGCAATAAACATATACATGGCTGGTACCACAAATAGAGTAAACAAGGTGCCAATCGCGATACCCGTCGCAATCACTAAACCAATATTAAAACGGCTTAATGCGCCCGCCCCGGTGGATGTGATCAAAGGAATTACCCCCAACACCATTGCAGCCGTCGTCATCAAAATTGGCCGTAATCGTACATGCGCTGCGGTTTCAATCGCTTCCCGTTTTTTCTTACCTGCACGCTGTAAGTCATTCGCAAATTGGACGATGAGGATACCATGTTTGCTAATTAAGCCAATTAATGTCACCAAGCCGACTTCAGAATAAATATTTAAACTGGCACCACTTATTCCTAAGCTAACAAAAATCATGGCACCGCAAATCGACATGGGAACGCTGATAAGAACAATAAGAGGATCGCGGAAACTTTCAAATAAAGCAGCCAGTGCAAGGAAAATGATTACGATGGCAAAGAAGAAAGTAATAATTAGCGCTGAGCTTTCTTGTACATATTGACGGGATTGGCCGCCGTAATCAACGGTATAGCCTTGCGGTAACACTTGCTTAGCAATGGCTTCTAAGGTAGCTAATGCATCTCCCATCGTGACGCCAGGAAATGGCACTGCAGAAATAGTAGCAGAATTTAATTGCTGAAAATGATTAATAGATTCCGGCACCACATTTCTTTTAAGCTTGGCGAGGGTGGAAAGGGGGACACTCGTGTGGTCAGCTGTTCTAATATAATAATTTAATAATTGTTCTGGATTTTGCCGTTCTACCCGTACCATTTGAGGGATAACCTGATAAGAGCGGCCTGAATAATCGAAATAATTAATATAACCTTCGGAGAGTGCAGTACTTAATGTATTGCCAATATCTTGCATATTTAATCCGAGTTCCGATGCTTTATCGCGATTTAATAAAATGGAAGTTTGTTCCTGGTCAATCTTAAGATCGGGATCAATATAAGCAAATATTCCGCTAGCATAGGCTTGATCTACTACCCGCTGCATGATGTCATTTAATTTGTAAAAATCCTCTGTCGTCGTAATGACAAATTGCACGGGTAAGCCGCGGCCGCCGCCTGGTAAGGAAGGTAACTGAAATGCAGCCACTTTGGCACCTGCGATATCATTTAATTGTTCTTGAATGATAGGCTGTAATTCATTTGTAGTGCGTTTACGCTGGTCCCAGGGTTGAAGCACCATCCCAATAATACTGGTATTTAAACTACCTGCACCGTCGATGCGAAAGATGTGTTCAGTTTCAGGATAGTGCTTAAAGATGTTAAATGCTTGATTGGAATATAACCGCGTTTGTTCTAGCGAAGCATTAGCGGCTGCTGTTACCTGGCTAATGATGATGCCTTGATCTTCTTGGGGAGCCAGTTCTGATTTTGAGGTGGTAAATAGAAAGTAGTTGCTTACTAAAATAATAATAGCAAAAACAGCAGTGACAGCTAAAAAATTTAAAGAGCGATGTAAGGCATTCTCATAATGGTGTTCTAGACTCATAAAAACATGATTAACGAAGTGCATAAATTTATTCCCATCATGGTTTTCTAATTTTAAAAATTTAGAACACATCATGGGTGAAAGTGTTAAGGCAATAATAGCAGAAATAGTGACAGCACCTGCTAAAGTGAAGGCAAAAGAAGTGAATAATGCGCCTGTTAAACCGCCCATAAAGCCAATCGGTGCATAAACCGCGATTAAAACGACCGTAATGGCGATAATCGGATTAGCTAATTCGCGAGCAGCTAGGAGAGAGGCTTTCACGAGCGGCTGGCCTTCTTCCATATGGCGTTGGACGTTTTCTACGACAATGATGGCATCATCGACCACCAGACCAATGGCAAGTACTAAGGCTAATAATGTTAATAAATTAATGGAATAGCCCAGGATGAGCATGACAAAAAAGGTCCCGATAATAGAAAGCGGTATGGCTACCAATGGAATGATGACGGAGCGGAGAGAGCCTAAAAATAGAAAAATCACTAGCGTGACGATAGCAAAGGCTTCCATTAGCGATTTAATGACTTCTTTAATCGAGCTATGTACATATTCACTCGCATCATAAACAATTTGCGCGTTTAATCCTTTTGGTAGCTGCGACTGAATGGAAGGGAAGATTTTTTTGATATTATCAATAACAGTTAACAAATTTGCTGAGGGTAAAATTTTAATCCCAATATAAATAGCAGAATGGCCATCAAAGCTCACATCTTCATTGTAATTTTGTGCGCCCAAATCAACTTTTGCGACATCCCCCAGCCGAATAATCGCGCCATTTTGAGATTTAAGCACCATTTTACGAAATTGTTCTGGGTCAATTAATATCGTATCCGTGCTCAAATTTTGAATGAACATATTGCCATCGGTACGGCCTGCCGCTGAAATAAAGTTATTATTAGCTAAAGCAGTAGCAATATCAGCAGGCGAAAGATTGTAAGCAGCTAGTTTAGTAGGATCTAACCAGGCACGCAGCGCAAATTGCCGATTACCTAAAATTTCCGCGACTTGTACCCCTGTAATCGCTTGTAATTTAGGTTGCACCACACGGAGAAGATAATCACTGATTTTATTATTAGGTAAATCATTGCTGTAAAAACCAATATACATGGAGTCAATGGTTTCCCCGACACTCACGGTTAAGACGGGTTGTTGAGAAGCGCTAGGGAGTTGGTTAATGACCGATGAAATTTTCGTACTAATATCAGGAAGCGCTTTAAGGGGATCATAATTAAGTAATAAATTGACGGTAATCGTGCTTTGTCCTGATGTGCTGGTGGATGTCATGTAGTCAATACCGTTTGCTTGAGCAATCGCATTTTCAAGCGGTGTGGTGATAAAACCGGCTACGACATCCGGATTCGCACCCGTATAAGTGCTTGACAATGTGACAACGGCATTTTCCGTATAAGGATATTGCATAATAGGCAAGGAAGCGACAGACCGTAAACCGAGCACTAAAATTAATAAGCTCACTACCGTCGCAAGTACCGGCCGTTTGATAAACAGATCGGTTATTTGCATCAGACTCTATCCTCCATGCTCATTTGGAACAAGCGGCGATGGACTATCATCCGGCTGAACGGTATTGTTAATTTTTACGATACTGCCATTTTTTAGTTTGAGCTGGCCGCTCGTGACAATCATGTCTCCTTTTTTTATCCCTTTTAATACCGCAATTTGATCACCACGTGCTTCACCCGTTGTGACGAATATTTGTTGGACTTTTAAAATCGCTTGATTGTTTTCATCTTTGCCATCGGGATGGACGAGAAAAACAATATCCCCATAAGGATTAAAAGTAATCGCTGTTTGTGGGACGGTTAAGTAAGAGGCCGTTTTACCTGCTTTGACTTCTACATTTGCAAACATACCGGGGGTGAGGAGATTGTTGGGATTAGGAAGCGTCGCTTCGACTTCCACGTTACGGGTATTGGTATCGACGATAGGATTAATCGTGGTGATTTTGCCGCCGAACTGTTTTCCGGGAAAAGTATCGATCGTCACCACTACGTTTTGACCGACTTGCAGTTGTGATAAGGCTTGCTGGGGTAAGTAAAAATCGACATAAATGGGATCTAAGCTCTGGAGGGTGACAATCGCATCGCCTGGATTAAGATATTGACCAGGATTGACTTGCGAAATACCTAAACGTCCAGAAAAAGGAGCTTTAATTGTAAGCTTATTGACAATCGCTGCTTGTTGGGCGACTTGTGCTGTTAAGCTTTTTAAATTTTGTTCATCGGTTTCAACTTGCTGCTTACTAACAGCTTTCACTTTATATTGCGCTTTGTCTCGGGCATAAGTAATTTTGGCTAATTCAGCATTGGCTTGTAGCGATTGTAATTGTGCAATGTCTGAATCGGCATTTTGCTGTACCAAGGGGGTATCGGCTTGTACGATACTGCCTGGCTTAAAATAAATAGCTTTGATCATGCCACCTAATTGTGCCGTCACGTTCACGCCTAACGTCGCACGTAAACTACCAACGGATTTTAGCTGTGGTTGCCAGGTACTATAATCAACGGTCATAGTTGAAACGGTGACAACTGGATTGGTATGCGTTGCAAAATAGTGTTTCATCATTAATTCAATGATAGCTTTATAAAGGAAAATACCGCCAAATAAAACGCCGAGCGTAATTAACATTATTTTCATGGGTTTTGTATTTAATTTTTCTTTCATCCATGCTGTGTTCATAGGCTCATTTCCTCTTCACACTGGACAAGTTAATGACGCTTTAGTGGGATTGATTGGATCACATTTTTGATGACGATTCCACCAGCCACCACCTAATGCTTGGAACAAGGCTGCTGTATCCGTATAACGTGTTGCTTGAGCTTGAATACGGCTGATCAAGGTTTGGTGATATTGTTGTTCGGCAGTGAGTAAATTTAAATAATTAATTGCTCCTAGGAAATATTGCTCTTGAGTAATTTTAAGATTTTGACGCGCTGCTGTTTCGGCGGCTTTTTGGGCTTGGAAGGTTCTTGCATCGGTTTCCAGTGCGCGTAATACGTCTGCTACATTCTGAAAAGCTTGCAAGACGGTTTGGCGATATTGTGCTGCACTTTGGTCGTAAGCATCTATTGCCTCACGCCGTGAAGCGAGTAGGGCGCCGCCGTGAAAAATAGGCTGAGTAATTTGAGTCATGTAATTCCATATTTTATTTTGTGGTTCAAATAAAGCAGAAGCCGTATTACTAGACCAACCATAGGCGCCTGTCAGGGTAAACTGCGGGAATAAATTCGCAGTCGCCACACCTACTTGAGCACTGGCTGCATGCCAGAGGGCTTCGGAGGCTCGGACATCGGGTCGCTGGCGCACGACCTTCGAAGGTAAGCTGACGGGTAATTTTGCCGGTAAATTTAATGTTTCTAAATTAATGTGTGGGAAGTTTGTATCGGGATAATCCCCCAGGAGAACAGCTAGGGCATGCCGTGATTGGGAAAGCGATTTTTCTAAAGGTGGCAAGGTTGCCCGAGTTTGCTCGACTAAAGTCTGTTGCGTCAATAGGACAGGAGCAGCAATGCCGCCCAGGTGGAATTGCTTCTGAAGAATCGCTAATTGCTGTTCTTCATCTTTGACTAAAGCCTGCGTGGCTTCAATTTGTTCTTCCAGCGAAGCAATTGTCACGGCCGTGGTCACAATATTGGTCGTCAACGTCAAATAAGCTGCGAGTAGCTGGAATTGTTGATAATCTACCTGTGCTTGCAAAGCTTCAATCTGACGCCTGGCACCGCCAAAGACATCAAGTGTATAGGAAACATTCACAGAGGCGTTAAATGTATTAAAAATACTTGAGGAATTAGTACCTAATGAAGCATCATTAAAACGCTGACGTTCGCCTGAGAGACCCGCATTCACGGCAGGGAAGAGTGAATTTCCAATTTGCGCATTCACTGCTTCTTGCGCCTGTCGCAATGCTGCGATAGCGGAAGCTAAGTTCGGGCTATTTGCTAAGCCTATTTCTACTAAGCGATTAATTTCAGGTGAATGGAATAAATACCACCAATCCGCGGGAATATCTTGGGTATAAACATATGCTTGCGCTTTTCCCGCTTGTCCTGCATAAGGCGTACGCGCCGTTTTTGCCGGCAGAGGTGTGGCATTATAACGGGAGACTTTTGGCGCATCAGGCTGATGAAAATTAGGGCCGACCATGCACGCTGATAAACATGTAGGTAGAACAATAACCATCAGTTGTACGCAGCGCTGATAAAAAGACATGAGCGATTCTGCATCCTGCGGTTTTGATAAAAGGCCAAAATTTATGTTAGGTTAGGGGGTGGAAAAATGCAAGGATGAATTATGCGTATATTGCAGCAATTGCGAAAAGAAGCCATTCATACCATTCCTGCTGTCATTTATTTTTGGGTCGCTTTTGTACTGATTTTTTTTACGTCGGGCTTAATGTGTAAACCCAGCGGCTTTCGGTATTTCACTTATTTGTCTATTACGATTAGTGCACTCGTGATAGGTAAAATATTAATTATTGTGAATGCGATGCCGTTCATTAATTTATTTCCGCAGAAGCCGCTTATTTATAATATTATCTGGAAATCGATTATTTATAATTTCTTTATTTTTCTTTTCTGGAATATCGATAATATTCTGCATCTTTATTCGCAATCGCATGATTGGATTATTGCTTATCAATTTCACCTTGCTGAGTTGGGGACGCCGGAATTTTGGACGTGTGAATTGTGGTTATTAATTGTATTTCTGATATTTATTGTGTTTAGCGAACTTGCTCGCGTGATGGGTCGAGATAAGTTGAGGCAGATGATAGTGGGATATTAACTCCTTCGTAGCGGGCAAAGGGTTGGCAGGATAGCAGGGGTAGAAGAGGGTGTGACCACCGGGGAATTTATCTGAGAATTTAAAGTTGGAGGGATAGGGGCTGGGCTTGGTGAAGGATGAGGAGTGCATCCTATTTGTTTGTAAATATCGCCCGTATTTATCCCGGTTAATCCTGGTTCTTGAGGCGAAGTGGGCTGCTTGCTAGGTTTTTTGAAAAGCTGGGAAAGTGCCATCCCCACTCCCATGATTCCGGCTACTACCCCTGCTATTGCCCCAATGAGGGTAAAAATAGGCCCACCTATAATATAAGCCCCCATCACAGCAGTGGCCCCTAAAGAGGAATTAAATGCGGTGATACCGTGATCGATTGCTTTACTTTTATATTCTTTTCGATGTTGGGGGTTAATAAGGGCGCCGAGTGAGTAGCATAACGCTGCGCTGCCATAAATAAGCGTTTCAGCTACTAGCGCTCCAGCAAAAATGGGTGCAGCCAAAGCGGCAAGAATAGGAAAGAAGCAAAATACGACGGCTGCGGTGATGGCAATAGCGGAGAGGGATTTTAGAAAAAAATTGAAAACAGATGCTAAGGTTCTTTCCTTCCACATTGTTCGCCCCGCGAAAATGGCTACCCGGATACTTTCTGCCGCGAACAAGGGGAACATCCAAAGGCTTCCCCAATTATTAAGAAACCGGGTTGTTTCCTCGGAAAAGAACATGCCAAAAACAGCTGCCATATTGAGGGAGCTAAGGGTGTTGGCAATAGTGTCTGCTTTATGAAATTTATTATCGGAATGCTGATCTAAGTTTTGGAGTTCTATATAAGAAGAGGATAGCTTTTTCCCTGCCATGACAAATTCCACTCACCATGATTTCTTTAGAGGGCTCATTATATAGGGGAGGATCGTAAAAAAATACCGCCATGTTGTTAGCATGGCGGTGATTAAATTATATTAGAAAGGTTGCGATAATTTTTTTACTTCAGGTGGGGATAAATCATCTCCTGATGTATTGTTAGTTCTCCTTGTACGATGCAATGAGTTTGCTTGTAATGGTGATGTAGAGGGTGACCGTGATGATTGGGATGATGAAGCTTGCTGAATTATCTCCTGTGAATTGTTCCACTTATTATTAATGCCAATTTCGCGTCCTAATTCAGCAGTTGTTCCAGGTACTTGTACATAATGACCTTTACCATCATTCGCGGGGTTTAATTTTTTGAGTGCTGAACGAACACGCAGGAAAGCAAATACGATTCCTGCCGCTGCAGTTGCTACACCAACGGCTGCTGTTGCAAGCGTCACAATTGGACCGCCAATCAACATCACTCCAACTACAGCTGCTGTAGCTGCTGCAGAGAGAAAGGCAGCTTTGGCAGAATTAAATGCTTCTCGATAACGACCAGCGGCCAGATTAGAGAGGGCAGCGCCTGCATGAATCGCAGTCATTGTTGTTAATGTGAGTGCAAAAATAACCGGTGATATCGCCGCAAATCCTACAAAAGAGAGTACCACCGCAGCTGTAATAGCGAGTGCTTTTGCGGTCTTTATCACCGCATCTACTGCGGGCGCTAATGGCATTCGCATGCCAGTTTGTTTTGCTTTGAGTTTCTCTTCTCTAACCTTGTACCAGGCGATTCCAGCTTCTGCGATACTTCCAATGGCTGCAGCTGGAAACATACCAAATTTTCCGAATTGTTCTAAAAAGTGAATCGTCTTTTCGGAGAAGAACATGGAAAAAATAGCGCCAAGATTAAGAGAGTCACCAATATTGACTGCTATCTCTGCTTTATCTGCCCCACTCATGGAGTTCATTTCTAATGTATTGATTTTTTGATGTGTAAGCATAATTTTTTCCTCGTATTACTGTTAGTCTGTTTTTAATGGATCTCATTATGCTATATTACCATTTAGTAAAAAATACCCATTTTTTAATAACATCTTTTACTTTTTGGATATAATTATGAGCCTTTTAGACGATACTGCCATTTTTGCCGCTGTGGTCCAGCAGGGTAGTTTTTCCCGTGCAGCCAAGCACTTAGGCCTCTCTAACGGCCTGATCAGCCGCCGTATTGCGCAATTGGAATCCCAACTAGGCGTCGCTTTAATTGTACGTACCACGCGCCAATTACATTTAACACCTGAGGGCGAACTATTCTGGGAACATGCCTACCGTATTCAACAAGAATTAAATTCAGCTGTGAGTCTTATCCAATCTTTATCAACCAAACCCCGAGGTACGATTCGCCTGAGTGCCCCACATTACGTGGGAAGGCATTGCATCGCGCCGCTTATTACCAAATTCCTTCAAAATTTTGAGGACATTCATATCGATTTGATATTGACTAATGAGTACCTCGATCTCGTCAAAGAAAATTTAGATTTGATCATTCGTGGCGTAGGCTATGTTCATAATAATGCTACCCTTGCAGATAGTAGTTTGCATGCCAAATTATTATTCCCGTCTACCCTTGGATTATATGCCAGTAGCGATTATCTATACCGTTATGGAGAACCTCGATCCGTCGAAGAATTAGAAAAACATGCCATTATTGGTTATACGGATAAAGTTCATTTACCCGAACATCACACCTGGTCTTATAGCTATAAAGGCAAACAGGACAGTGTCATTATCAGACCTAAATTTAATTGTAACGATATAGAAATTAGTATCACAGCTTGCAAGGCAGGTTTAGGCATTGGACGTTTTCTTGTATGGCCTATGCAACAAGCAGTAGAAAATAAAGAAGTGCGCCCCATTTTGACGGATTATGATTGGGGTACCATGAATGTTTATGCGTTTTATGCACAGCAAAAAGCGCTCCCTCAACGTACTCGCTTATTATTAGAATTTATTAGCACACAACTAGAATGCTGTACGAAAAAAGTTTCGGGCTAATCATTATGAGATTTTAATTTGCCTTTTAAGGTAAAGATTACAATCGATCCTGCTAAGAAGAATAAATAAATCGGATAAATAGCGGCGATATTCCAAGATGTAATAGCGAATAATTCTAATGTATTGGCAGCAAAAAAAATCAGCCATGCAGTGAAATCTTCTGTCTCTGGTTCATGATACGATTTGATAACGGTTGGAATCGCGCCTGTCATATCAATGGCGATATTAATGAGGAGTGTCACGTTTGCATTATGAGAAAAAAACCAGGGAATAACGCTGAGTGCAGCGACAAGGACACAAGCAGTATCTAGCGTGCTCCAAATTGAATAACCATATCGGATTGATAACAATGCAGTAATAAAAGGGCCGATAAAATAACCTAATGGCACCCAGATCGCTTTTTTATCACCCGTAGCCATAAAAGAGAAAGCCAGCAGGCCGCCTACGATTGTCCAAATTAACCAGGATGCGCGATTGGGGCGAGTTTTACCTCTGAGAATGCTAATGATATAAGGAACATAGCCGGCGATGGAAAGTATACCCGCAATAATCCCGATAAATTCTTGGGTAGTATGCATGATCCGTACCCTTTTTCCTTCTATCCTAATTATTTTAACACATGGTATAGTGGGCTCGTTACTTCGCAGAAATAAAAGGCCATGCAGCAGAGAATAAAACAAGTAATACAACGACATAGCGTTTGGCTAGTCTTACTTTGCCATATTCTTTTATTGTTAAATTTTTCTTTTATTTGGCTGCCCGCGCGCACTTTTGAGCAAGAAAAAGGGCCGGAATTAAATATTAATTCTTATGTTTATCACGAAACCAATACCGCGGCACCTGCTCTTCAACAAACTGCACAGAAGGCAAATCCGCCTCCGAAAGAAGAGCCTCAGAAAGAAGGGATAGAAAAACCAGCGCCGAATACGTTAAGTACCTCGAGTTCATCACAAGCCTCCAATCAACCAAATGTCGTGAAGATTTCCAGCGATGAAAATCCTGTCCATTTAATTGGTGATAAAAATGTCAATAAACCGTTATTAGTGTTACTTGGCAAAGCGCTATCGGCTCATCTTGCTTATCCTAAAATTGCGGTGGATTTTAATCTCAGAGGTGTTGTCCTCATCGGCTTTACAGTTTATCCTGATGGACACGTGACCAATGTGCAATTAGTCAAATCCAGCTCAGCACAAGTATTGGATAATGCAGCACTTGCTGCTGCTAATGCCATGTCACCGGTAAAAAATGTCAATCTTTATCTCAATCAGCCAAAATCGTTAGTAGTAGGTATTATTTTTGGATAATCATGTAAGAAGGAAACGCAAATGAAACGATCAGCCATTATCATGTTAAGTCTTGGTTTAATAAGTGCCAATGTGTATGCAGTCGATAATCAAACGACATCCTCAATGGAGAAACAAATGCAATCTCAATCGATCGCAACAAAAAATCAATTAGCAGGTGAAGCATTCTTAGCTGCTAATAAAAATAAACCAGGCGTAGTGACATTGCCTGATGGATTACAATATAAAATCCTCATCGAAGGTAAAGGTGCGCAGCCGACGGAAAATGATGTGGTGACCGTGCATTATTCGGGGAAATTAATTAATGGTACGGAATTCGATAGTTCTTATAAACGCGGCGAGCCAGCTACCTTTCCGGTAATGGGGGTGATTCCAGGGTGGGTGGAAGCACTGAAATTAATGAAAGTAGGATCAACGTGGGAACTCTATATTCCGCCTACCTTAGCTTACGGTGAACAAGGTGCACCGCCGGCAATTGGCCCGAATGAAACGCTTATTTTTAAAGTACAGTTATTGGATGCGAAGAAGCAATAAGATTTTGTTAAGCCATTTATAGTATCTTGCCTTACTAAGAGGATGTCGGAACATCCTTCTTAGTGAGGAAAACATAATATGCAAAGTCACGTAGAAGAAAATATTACCCTACTACCATTAGAGAAGATGAATCTTCGTCTTAAATGTGAACAACTCTATACGGCGTATAAGAAATTACTGCTATCTTTTAGTAATTCTCTTTCAACCTGGTTTCATATTGATGATTTAAAATCCTCTCTCACGCGTCTTCGTGGTGTCATTGCAGCAGATACTGAAAGCGCGATGATTGAAAAACTAGAACAATTTTTAGCTTGGCGCGGCCAGCGAATTTTAGAGACTAACTTACTCTATTGCCACGATCTTTCTGAATTGAATGCACTCTGCTTAGAAATAGCAATGCATCTTTCACCAATAACTAACAAACACCCTTATCAGCTTCTCATGCCCATTCGAGAAACAGAAGATGTCGCTTGTAATGATCTACAAGAATATCCCTTGGGACATTTTATTTTGAGTGAAGATAACCAATATGGATTACCAGTTAACATACTTTTAAACTATATTGATAAGAATGGCCTCATCAATACCAATGGCAAGATTAATCCTTTTAATGCAGGTTCGAATGATCTTAATAATGTAACTAAGAATTTTATTTCTGATCTGGATTTGAAACGCTTAATCGATTCTTCCCAAGAGGCGAAAGATTTTTATGAAAGCTATAAACGATTCAGTGAATTTCAAGATCCTAAAGGTGCTTTAATTAATCTTATTGAAGGATTGCGGGGAGGGGGTGTTAGCAACGGCTCAGGTACGCATGACAAAGCGAGCCAACCCGCTTATGATGCAATAGATATATTTAGAGCTTATTTAAAACAATTAGATCCCATCACAAAAAAAGCCTTATTCCGTCTAGAAACTCCTCGCACAGGATACAATAAAGCGAATAAATGGTATAAATATAATCTGGGAATGATTTGGAATGTTTTAGAAGGAAAGGACCCAGATGTTATAACTTGTGTGGAGGTCGCTGCACGTCATTTAGAAGATATACTCAACAATGCTGATTGGAATGATTTGGTAAGTGATTACCGTGTCATCTGTGAATCAAACTATACTGCCGCTAGGGAAAATTTAGAACGAATCCTAAAAGATAAAAAGAATTTGACGCTTCTTCCCATTTATTCCGATGACAAATCTATTAAACAATTATTATTAGATGAGACTCTCACGTCTGAAGAGATAAAAAATCTAAGAAATATGTTAGACGTATGGAAATTGGCAATTAAGAAAGCCCGAGAAGGAGAAAATGTTAAATTGCTCAATCGCTTGCTAGAATTAGGAGCATTTTCTATTCAAAATGAAGGCCACACCCCTTTACAGCTTGTAGCAGATCAAAAAGCATGGGATGTTTTTAAAGCAATTTTAAATTACCAAGATGGGGCATTATTAAAACAGATATTCCCTAGTGAGTTAGACTATCTTCTACGTCAGTTGACAAGCGATCAGCAATTTGCAACACAACATGGCCAAGAGGCGTTAATAATTCAGCTTATTCAACTAGGAGCGGATCCTTTTCTGCAAATTGGGAATGGCAAAACCATTTTACAATTTGTTATTGAGCGCCATTACCAACAAGCGACTGACACTATCTTGTCTAGTATTAACAGTGAACGAAGTGACCATCTCGGGCAGGTATGGCTAGATTTATCACGAGGTGGTCAGTATAGGAGACTTTTAAAATTTCTCGCTCGTGTTCGGGATAAAGAAATGATGCTATTAGTAGACCCGGCGACAGGCAATAATGCATTACATTATGCCGCTATGTATGGTTATCAGGATGTTATTGAAGAAGTTTTAGCTCACAATCCTGGGATTGCCGAAGAAGAAAATGAGCATCGACAAACTATATTAGATGTGGCTATTGAAAATAAGCAATGGCAGACCGCTATTAGTATCTTCAAAATGGGTAAAGGCTATAAGTTAGATTATACTTTAGAGCAAGCTGGTAAAAATAATGACTGGAGTTTTCTGTTCCTCTTGCTTTCTGAGGATACTCGCTGGGCTATCCCAGCCTCAGCCTTCAATCAGATTCTTCTTCATTTAAGAAAAGTAAAGCAAAATAGTCTTGCTTGCTCTTTCCTAGGCTATTTACTACAGAGCCGACCAGACGTAAAAGCAGATGGCCTCTTGAAGGCGGTAGAGGGTGAAGCTATGCATCTTGCTGCTCAATATAACAAGGTTGACATGATCAATAGGCTTTTGGGATTAGGAGTAAGCCCGTGGGCAAAAAATAAGGCGCACCAGATCCCCCTCCAAGTGGCGATAATGAAAAATTCTTGGGGTGCGGTATCTGCTTTAATCAGGAAGATGGAAAATATAGACCGCTTACTAGATTCTTTTGATATCTCCACAATAGAAACAACCCTCCTTAATTTGATTGAATCCAATTACTGGGAAGCAGCGGCTAGATTATTATCCTCGAATATCCTAAAGATGAAACCATCGTTACTCAATCGCTTGTCTACTGAGGATAAAAAAGCCAAGTTTATTGAAATGCTTGTCCATCAGCAGCAATTCATGCTTGCTTTACAATTCATTGAACAGGCTACTAATCCAGGAATGGTGAAATATTTTAATTCTGCTAGTTCTATTAAACTACCAACTTCTTCGTCACATGTTAAAGATAAAGCAGGTCTTTTCTTTTTCTTTAAGAAGATATCCGAAGCTCCGAATCAGGAGGAAGTGATTGGTATTTTAAATAACTTAAAAGCTTCCTCATTGAGGAGTGTCTTCAAAAATAAGAGCGGTGTTAGTAAGCCTGTTCATCAAAGGAATTGGCAAGATCTAGAGCCTCATTTACTCAAGCATGCCAAAAACAAAATTTTGGAATTAAAATTAAATCAACCGGTAAAAACAGCGAGTACGTCTCACGAGCAGGATTTGCTTAAATTAAAAGAAATTTTAAAAGCTAAAACGAGCTTTAGTATTCGATTTTTCCATAAATCCTGGGATATTTGGAAGAAAATTCAAAATAATAAAATTGCTGCATGTCAGTCATTAACTCAGGAGAAAAATAAAATTGCTCGGTGGGGAAGAAAACGTTTTGGGGAATATTAATTTTTTCGCCCTCTGATTTTTCTTCCACAGCATGCGCATGTAAAAGGTGCAGCTAATTTATCTTCATTTTGATTATAATTGAATGTGATTTCTTCGCCTTTTTTGATATTTTTTGTGCTCTTAAATGTATGTGATCGTTTATACAATTTGGCATTCGGTTGGCAGCTATGATTCATATGAGCACCAATTTGATCTTCGATATGTTGGTATTTGCCGATTTGGATAGAAGTCCGCGTTGGAAAATCGAGAATTTTTCCCTTCAATTTAAATAAAATTTTCCCTTTTTTTATATCCGCTGTCGTAAATACACCGAGGCCATGAATGCCGTTTTTAATAATAAAGTGAGGTGAAAAGCGACGGTATTTCATGTCTTTATTCTCCGTGCTCATAAGCTTATTGTATCATGATTGTTTTTTGTAAAAGAAAAACACGTGAGATCAATAAGATATGCTGGATATTTTATTGTGTCATCACTGCGAAGGTAGCGATCCACGTATCTTTTCTAGCTCTTCCCATCGCTGATAAGCTAACTCAATATCGGAGGTTAATTGCGTCAATTTCGCCAATGTTTGCGTAATTATTTCTTGCGGTTGCTGATAAAACTGCGCACTTGCTGTCAAGGTTTGTAATTCAGCTTGTTCCTGTTCCATCTTTTCAATGTGCTTAGGTAATTCTTCTAACTCTCGCTGTTCTTTATAGCTTAATTTAGTACTTCGTCTTGGTATCTCATTAGTTTTTTGAATTTTAAGTTCAGGAGATGGTTTAGTAGCAAGAACAGATTTTCTTTGCCGCAGCCAATCTTGATGGCCGCCTACATATTCTTGAATCTTCCCATCACCTTCAAACACAAGCGTACTTGTAATCACATTATCTAAAAATGCCCGATCGTGGCTAACAATCAAAAGTGTTCCTTGGTAATGACATAATAATTCTTCTAGTAACTCCAGCGTTTCTATATCTAAATCATTAGTAGGTTCATCTAATACCAGTAAATTTGTCGGCTGACTGAATAATCGCGCCAATAATAAGCGATTACATTCGCCACCTGATAGCGCTTTGACGGGTGTTAATGCACGCTGTGGTGTAAAGAGGAAATCACCAAGATAACTAATAATATGGCGTTTACTACCATTGATTTCGACAGTATCGCTTCCTTGCACCACATTTTCAGCAACAGTTTTTTCAAGGTCTAATGCGGCACGCAATTGATCGAAATAAGCAATTTTTAATTTTGTTCCCTGAATAACCGTACCTTGTTGTGGGACCATATTCCCTAACAAAATATTTAATAATGTCGTTTTTCCAATACCATTTGGGCCAATTAAGCCAATGCGATCGCCACGCATAATGCGAATAGAAAAATCTTTAATGATAAATTTATTTTGATATTGCTGAGTAATATGCTTAGCTTCAATGACTAAATGCCCTGATTTTTCTGCTTCACCTAAGTTGAAAGAAACCTGCCCTTGTACCTCACGCCGTCTAGCGCGTTCTGCGCGCATGGCTTCTAATGCACGTACCCGCCCTTCATTTCGTGTACGGCGTGCTTTAATTCCTTGCCGTATCCATTTTTCTTCTTGCGCTAATTTTTTATCGAACTCGGCATTTTGTTTGGTTTCTGCGTGCAGCATTTCTTCTTTGCGTCGTAAAAAATTGGCGTAATCTCCAGGCCATGAAGTGAGCTGACCACGGTCTAGCTCAATAATACGTGTGGCTAAACGTTGTAATAGGGAGCGGTCATGGGTAATAAATAAGAGGCCGATATTGCAATTTAGCAGCTGCTCTTCTAACCATTGAATCGCTTCAATATCGAGATGATTAGTGGGTTCATCTAACAATAATAATTCTGGCGATATCACCAATGCTCTTGCTAATGCTACCCGCCGCTGCCAACCACCTGATAAATCTGCGACTTTCCATTCAGGGTTTAAGGCTAAACGGCTGAGGATGGTTTTAATTTCTTGTTCAAAATGCCAGCCGTTACAGGCATCAATTTTATGTTGTAAGTATTCTAATTGCTTTAAATCATCGGCCGTATGTTTTTCTGTTAATTTCATCGTCAGTGCATGATAAGCTGCAAGCAATTGGCCTGTTTCCGCTAAGCCTTCAGCTGTATATTCAAATACTGTTTGAGTAGTGTGCTGGGGTAATTCTTGAGCCAGCCTTGCTATTCGTAAAGACGACTTGCGCCAAACAATTCCGCTATCAGGTAATAGTGTGCCTTCGATAATTTTGAGTAAAGAAGATTTCCCCGCTCCATTTCGGCCGATTAAGCAAACACGTTCTTTTGCCTCGATTTGAAGTTTTACCTGATCCAGCAAAACATCGAGACCGAAGGCGAGGGAGATATTATCTAATGTAATTAAGTTACTCATCGGACAGCATTATAAATTGCAGGGTTAAGTTTGCAAGTTCTTCGAGGTTGTGGCATTATTTTTCGCTTCCTGTTATCCATCCCTTGTTAATCATTTTCTGTGTAGGAATTCCATACATGTCAGCCCAAGCAATATTACATGATGTATTTGGCTATAGTGAATTTCGTGGCCAGCAAGCTGCTATTATTGACCATGTGATCCAAGGTCAGGACGCCCTGGTTTTAATGCCCACTGGCGGTGGTAAGTCACTCTGTTATCAAATTCCCGCCATAGTGAGGAAAGGGGTGGGTATTGTAGTGTCGCCTTTAATTGCTTTAATGCAAGATCAAGTTGAAGCTCTCTTACAACAAGGGGTCAAAGCCGCTTTTTTAAATTCCAGCTTAGATGCGGAAAGCGCCTGGCGAATAGAACAAGATTTGGTCGATGGGAAACTTGATTTATTGTATGTTGCACCAGAACGTTTACTCACCCCCCGATTTTTACAATTACTCGACCAAACAGAGTTAGCTCTTTTTGCGATTGACGAAGCGCATTGTGTCTCCCAATGGGGTCATGATTTTCGTCCGGAATATGTACAGCTTTCCATTTTACATGAACGCTTCCCCCATGTTCCTCGCCTTGCCTTGACAGCAACGGCCGATGAACCCACACGTCGGGAAATAATTGAACGATTGGGTTTAATCGGTGCGAAGCAATTCACCTCTAGTTTTGATCGTCCTAATATTCGGTATCGTATTGTCCAGAAACAAAATCCACGGGAACAATTACTCCGTTTCTTAGAAACTGAACATCCTACGGATGCCGGTATTGTTTATTGCTTATCGCGAAAGCGGGTAGAAGAAACAGCAGAATGGTTGCGAAGTAGAGGATGGAATGCGTTTCCTTACCATGCGGGTTTAAGTAATGCCATTCGTCAAGAGAATCAACAGCGGTTTATACGTGAAGAAGGTAATATTATTGTAGCGACAGTTGCTTTTGGGATGGGCATCGATAAACCCAATGTGCGCTTTGTAGCACATTTGGATTTACCAAAAAGCATGGAGGGCTATTATCAAGAAACCGGGCGTGCTGGTCGGGATGGTTTACCTGCAAATGCTTGGCTAGCGTATGGATTGAGCGATGTGATTACCTTGCGTTACATGTTGGATCGCTCTGAAGCAGATGAGCAACATAAGCGCTTAGAGCGTCGTAAACTGGAAGCTTTATTAGGATTTTGCGAAACAACCTTATGTCGACGCCAAGTATTATTGAATTATTTTGGGGAGTCTTATTCAGCTCCTTGTCATCATTGCGATAATTGTCTTGAGCCTGTTGCCACATGGGATGGAAAAATCGCTGCGCAGATGGCTTTGTCATGTGTTTATCGTACGGGACAGCGTTTTGGTGTAAAACATTTAATCGATGTATTGCTAGGAAAAGAAACCCCACAGGTGCAGCGGTTCTTTCATCATAAAGTCTCTACTTTTGGTATTGGCAGAGACTATAGTGAATTGCAATGGCGTAGTATTTATCGTCAGCTAGTGGCAGCTAATTTACTTACGGTCGATATGAGCGGATATGGCAGTTTACGATTGACAGAAAATTGTCACCCTCTATTGCGCGGTGATCAAACGATTGCATTACGTAAAGATCCAGAAGTCTTTAGACGGAAAACAAAAATTTCACCTGCTCGTGAGCAGAAAGAGAGCAGTGCGCCTAAGGATGAGTTATGGCAAATTTTAAAGAACAAACGGTTGGAATTAGCAAAAGAACAAGGGGTGCCACCCTATATTATTTTTCACGATAGTACCTTAGTAGAAATGCATGCTAAGCGGCCAAAAACGTTAGAAGAATTCGCAGGGATTTCAGGTGTCGGAGAGCGGAAATTAGAACGGTATGGTGCTGCTTTTATTCAAGTTATCCGTGCGCATGAGAGTTAGCTTATAATAATAAAATAGGATAGCAGCAAGATAAGGAGTGTCATATGAAATTCAATACAGTGATGGTAGGATGTCTGCTGACTTTAGGACTATTATTGACCAGTTGTGCGACACCCCTCTCATCTAACCAACCTAACCTCCAACAATATCCCGAATGTAAACCTTACCATTGCACCCGCCGCCATACTTGCAATTATTGGCAGACTACTTGTTATCCTGCTTGTAATGAGACGGGAGCAAATTTTTGTCGTACGTGCCACTAGATTTGATTAAAAAAATATTTAAAATAATCAAAGTGTTATTTTAATAACTAGCAGAGGAAGAACGAATGAGTTCCGTACGTCAATTGTCAAAAGAAGAAGAACAAAAAAGCTTAGCAAAAACCTTAAAAGAACTCTGCAAGGGATGGCGAGAGAAAAATGATTTGGCTGGGGGCATAGTGTCAGCGAATTTAGCACCGTTGGGAGATGAAGTAAGACGTTTAAACAAGCTCTTATTTTATCTTGATATGCTAGCAAGAGAAAGACGAAAAGAAGAAGAGGCGACATGTGAAGCAAAAAGCGCATCGGCTAAAATAGAAGCAATGCGAGAAAAAAAATCAGAAGAGGAGATAAGACAAGAGATTGCATTGCAACAATCTAAGGTAAACCTTGCTAAAGATAGGCAAAGTCATCCTAAAAAGTCAAAAAAAATAATTGAAGTTGAAAAAATGGAGCCAGTGAATTTTTCGGAAACGTTAAAGCAACAAGAAGGATTTCAATTAACGACAGCATTTACCTTTCTTCAATTGGATAAAGCCGCTGTGCATCAAGAAAATATTAGAAGATTAGAAGAAAAAATTTTCCGTATTAAACGAAAACTTAAATATGAAAACAAAACTCGGAAAGAAGCAGAGGAAGTGCTTAATAAACTCAATAAAAATTATGGATTAAGATGTGCACGTTTAAGAGAATTAATTCAGCAGGATATTTTATTTAGTGATAATCCTCACCTCTTAATTAAAGAATGGGTTCGTACTATGATGGAATGTTATCTGAAGGGTGATCTTAGTACAGCTAATTTAATTAATAATGCTTTAACTCATCCTTTCTTGAATCGATTAGTGCATGAAGTAAAAGCGGCGAACCAAAATATAAAAGCATGGATTGAGCAAATTGAAATCCTAAGCCGTGAACCTTATCTTATGTGGCGAGTAGTAAAAGATAAGATGAAATATGATGCTTCTTTAGAACCAACTTTTCCTTATACCCATTTTATGAGCGTGTTGGAAAAGAGAGGGGATTCCATCGAGCGTGATCCTTCAGTTAAGAATAATAAAGTAAATTGTGAATGGAATGAATTATCAATAAATCGGTATAAAAAGCTCGTTCTAAAAAATTTAAGTAAAAATGCTAATAGGGATTACCTTGATCCATTAATAAATATTAATGTGGAAATCAGTATAGAGGATCAAAACTATAGACAAGCTAGAAAAATCAATGCGGATGAAGTAGTAGAATTTGATGAAAATGCTGAGGTTGTAATCCCAGATAAATTTCAACTGCATCCTATGTTGGTGAATCGTTGCGTAGCATTTAGAATAAAAGATAAGCATTATTACTTATTAACTAGAACAGTGCCCTTCTTAGAAAATGAAATAAGGATACTTAAAATAAAAAAAGCAATCTGTAAAAAAGAATTATCCCAAGAAGAATTAAAACAACTCCAGTGTGAATATTATAGCGATATTGAATTAGCTCGATTTATCCAAGCTTGTTTAATGAATAAAAATTATAAAGAAGAAAATGACCAGCTTCATGGAATAAACTTAACGGATTATTCAAATACCCCAACGCATCAGCAAAAATTATCTAGTGAAAAGACGAAGAAATTTTCCCCTCAAGAGGTCGCTGCGAGATTAAAGATAGTAGAGGAAGGCTATAAAAAAAGGATAAAAAAATTAAAACCCATCGCGAAAATTGAAGAACTACGAGAGCTCAATCCAGCTCTAAGAGAAAAAAAGGAAAAATTACGAACTCTCAAAAATCAGCTGGAGGAATTGGAGGACCAAGCGAATAAGCTGGATGCGGAATGGAAGGAATTATTAAAAGAACCAAACAAGAAGGAAAAAAGAGAGAATAAGCGAGGTTTGACAATAATCCACCATGCCAGTAGTACGCCAGAAGGCGTAGTGTCAACAGATATTTCGCCAAAATTACTTCCCAAGTCATATAGCTTGGCGGATAAAATGGGTGATACAAATAATAATAATCAAGTAGTGAGCTTTAATGCTAGAAATACAATCAGTGGCGATAGTACTTCATCCACTTCTTCTTCGGGAAAATCAAGTCGAAATTCAGGAATAATGGATTTTTCATTTATGAAGCCTGCGCATTTTGATCAATCTCCAATAGAAAAATTAGTGAAGAAATCCACCACAAAACTTATGTTACCTAGCCAATACCTCAATGCAAAGAAAAAGAAGGAAGGGAGTAGTCGACCACCGTCTTGTGTGATGTTCCCCTCTCCGCCTGATTCTTCCTCTGTATCAGAAGATAATGATAAGAAAGAGGCCTTGAAGCGTGAGCTGGGTATGTAAACATATTGTTTAAATGCTATAGTGGAAGAGAAAATAGCTCAGCAGGATTTTTCCCTATGGTATTAACAGATACTCTTCATAAACGAATGGTAGTATTTATTGTCTCACTGGCATTATTCATGGATGGCATTGATGCCACTATCATTAATACTGCCATTCCTGCTGTATCACATAGTTTACAGGTTCATCCAGTAGATTTAAAAATTGCCTTAATTAGCTATCTCATTACCTTAGCTGTTTTTATTCCTATTAGTGGTTGGATAGGGGATAAATACGGCGTCAAACGCGTTTTTATGGCTGCTATCGCAATTTTTACACTCAGTTCCTTATGGTGCGGCTATGCACATAGTTTACTCGAGCTTGTCTTAGCACGCAGTGCTCAGGGATTGGGCGGAGCGCTGATGTTACCGCTTGGGCGTTTAATTATTTTGCGCAACTTTGAGCGCCACGAATTGGTTAAGGCCATGAATCACGTGATTATGGTAGTGTCTATCGCGCTGATGCTCGGGCCACTTGCGGGTGGTTTTATTACCGACCGTTTTTCTTGGCATTGGATTTTCTGGGTGAATATTCCTGTCGGTTTATTTACCATCGGCATAGGAGCTTATTATCTCCAGCCGATCCTGCCTCAAAAAGTACGCCCCTTTGACAGTGTTGGTTTTATTTTATTCGGCGGAGGATTGTCTGCCTTAACTTTTTCACTATCGGATTTAAGTGAATCCAGTACCAATCAACAGAATGTTTTTTTTATTATGGGTCTTGGAATAGTAATGTTAATTGCTTATTTCATCTATTCCCGCCGGCAACGCCACCCTATCCTTAATACCGAATTATTCCGCATTCGGACGTTTAGAATTTCTATACTGGGTAATTTATTATCTCGTTTAAGTTTTGGCGGTATGCCTTTTTTAATGCCACTCCTCTTACAAGTCGCTTTAGGTTATTCAGCGGAATTATCTGGCTTGCTATTAGTGCCGCTGGCATTTGGTGTGCTGATTGTAAAAGCTATTACATTACCTATCTTTCGTTATTTTGGTTTTAGGCAGTTATTAATATGGAATACGTTATTAGTGGGCTTCTCTCTATGGGCTTTTATGATGATTGGAGAAGGCACCACCCTGTATGTGATTGCTATTTTAACCTTTATTTTTGGTTTTTTAATTAGCATGCAATATAGTGTGCTTAATTCCATTGCCTATGCAGATCTGACCTCAGATGATTTAAGTTCGGCGGCTAGTATCATGAGTACAGTTCAACAATTATCACAAAGCGTGGGGGTTGCTACTGCTGCGTTACTCTTACGCTTTTGTTCGTTATTATCAGGAAACCCGATTCTTTTAACGCCCGTTATTTTCCATCAAACTTTTTTTGTAATGGGCTTATTTACATTTATACCTATCTTGATTTTTATCCACTTAAAAGCGGAAGATGGACACCAACTTTTAAAAGGAAGGTAATATCCATCCTGGCACTTGCGTTGCTGCTATCTTTAATTGCTTGGCATGTTCCTTCGCCTTCTCATCCATTTTCTCAAGCAACCGCCAAAACCGTACCCCATGATTCATCACCTTCGTATGACAAAGTTCATGTAGCAAAATATGTCTCATCAATACCGGTGGTAAAAATAACAATTTACAACACAGGCTAATCTTCCCTTCACTCGAACAGCTTCCCCAGCGTGAGGTATTATTCCGAATGGTCATACTTGTAAAACTTAACCCTGTTTCTCTTGAAAGCAGTCTCAATTGCTCAGAAAGATAATCGTATGCGACCTCTTTCAACCACTGCCGAAGCTTCTTTAAGCACTCTTCTTCATTACTAACATCTCCCATGATCGTAATTTGCCTGCTTAAATTCGCAATCAAGGTTACTTTCTTCTCTACCGTAGGCGCATACACCACCTTCCAAAGTTGATCGATTGCATGAAGATGAATAGAAGAGGGCAACGGTTGCGGGCAGGTATCCAGCGCATGCGGCGCATAAAACTTTCGCTGTCTTTCTATCCAATTGCGTTTCTGTAGCACAAATTCTTCAATTTTATTATTATTCAGCCGCTGCTTAGCCGGCACGACCACCTCAAGACCTCGGGAGGACAGCCGTAACTGTAGATATTTTGCTTTTTTACTAACTCGTAATGTGTAGTGAGGCAGCGTCATCAGAGGATACCTTTTTCTGAAATACTATAGGGTGATATGATATTGTCAAGTTTGCGTTAGCCGAAAGAGCAGGTACATCATGACCCTCCATCATAGCTCGCTTAAATCCTATCGTTTTCTCCTTGTTTTACTTTCTTCCATTCTGCTTGGTGGTATAGCGGGGTATGCTGGCGGTCAGGGCGTACACTATCTAAAACCATTCGGTGACATCTTTCTTAATTTAATTTTCACGGCCATTGTTCCGTTAATTTTTTTCAGTGTCTCTTCTGCCATCGCTCGCCTTCATTCATTAGAAAAACTAGGTAAGATTATTTTTTATATGATGCTTATCTTTGCCTTTACAGGCTTAATAGCTGCTATTTATATGATGTTTGTGGTAAAACTTTTCCCCCCAGCGCAAGGCGTTTATTTAACATTTACAACACCACCCAAAGTAGGCGATATTAATTTTTCTGATCAAATTGTAAATATTTTCACGGTGTCTGATTTTTCCAAACTACTTTCCCACGAAAACATGTTAGCGTTAATCGTATTTTCACTATTAGTGGGTCTTGCTGGTTCCACTGCAGGTGAAAAGGGAAAAGCGTTTGTTGTCTTACTACAATCTGGCGAAGAAATTTTCATGCGCGTTTTTTCGTTAATTATGTATTATGCACCGATTGGATTCTTTGCTTATTTTGCTGTCTTAGTCCATGAACTTGGCCCGCAATTATTAGCAAGTTATTTGCGTGTAACCATTATTTATTATGCTGCCGCAATTCTTTATTTCATCATAGCCTTTACGTGCTATGCCTATTTAGGCGGCAAAATGCAAGGCGTAACATTATTTTGGAAAAACATCTTTCTTCCCATGCTCACCGCCATTGCCACCTGTAGTAGTGCCGCAAGCCTTCCTGCGAATTTATTAGCTGCAAAAGCCATGCGTGTGCCACCCGAAATCTATGAAACCACTATTCCGTTAGGCACGATTATTCATAAAGATGGCTCGGTTCTGGGTGGGGTAGTGAAAATTGCCTTTTTATTTGGGATGTTTCATTTAAACTTTACAGGTATTCCTGTGTTATTAATTGCGATAGGTGTCGCGATACTTGTTGGCACTGTCATGGGAGCAATTCCAAGCGGCGGTATGCTCGGTGAGTTATTAATTTTAACGGTCTATGGCTTCCCACCCTCTGTTTTAATCGCCATCGCAGCGATCAGTATTATTATTGATCCGCCCGCTACGATGCTAAATGTCACAGGAAATACAGTTAGTAGCATGATGATTGCTCGTTTAGTAGAAGGAAAGAGGAGACGATAAAATGTATCAATTTTCAGCCGTCATGGGGAATTCTCAAAAATTAGATGGCGGTGCGATGTTTGGAAATGTACCGAAAGCTCTCTGGAGTGAATGGATTCAGCCGGATGAAAAAAATAGAATTCAGCTTGCTTGTCGGGCTTTGCTAATTCAGACAGGCAATAAAAATATATTATTGGAAACAGGCATAGGAGCTTTTTTTAATCCGATTTTGCGTGAGCGGTATGGGGTGGAAGAAGAGGAGCATGTTTTATTAACGTCGCTGAAAGCTATTGGGTTGTCTGAAAACGATATTGATATTGTTATTTTATCCCATCTCCATTTTGATCATGCTGGCGGCTTGCTTTCAGCGTGGCAGCCGGATGAGAAGCCTAAGCTTTTATTTGAAAAAGCGCGATATTTGGTGAGTAAAAATGGCTGGGAACGAGCTTGTCGTCCTCATCCGCGAGATCGAGCTTCGTTTATTCCGGAGTTGAATGAGTTGTTGGAAAAGTCGGGTAGGTTGGTGGTAATTGACAGGGAGAAGGTGGATTTATTAGGGGATGAGTTTAGGTTTATGTGTACGAATGGCCATACACCGGGATTGTTGCATACGATATGTAAGGAGTCGGGGGAGGGGATGGTGATATTTGCATCGGATTTGATTCCCGGGGTGAATTGGATTCATTTGCCAGTGACGATGGGGTATGACCGGTATCCGGAGTTGGTGATTGATGAGAAGAGGGAGATGTTGGAATTGGCAGTGAAGGAGAATGGGCGGTTGTTTTATACACATGACCCGAAGGTGGCGATGTCGAGGATTGGGAGAGAGGAGGGTGGGAGGTTTGTGGCAGTGGAGGAATCTCACCATTGATCCCAATTATTTACACTATCAGCAATCAAGGAAACCACGTCTCTGTTTAGGTTTGGTCGCTCGGCAACAGGGTTAAACTGAGTAAGTTGTAATAAGCATAGTAAATCCATCAATTTCGCTTGTTTTTTCCATTGAGACGGCAACTGAAATCCCTTCGATTGGATACCCGCTATAAAACTTTCTTCATAATAATCAGGTAATCTGTGGCTGTATCTTAACATCATCCCCATATCGAGTAGATAAGTGCTAGCCAAAGCAAATTCCCAATCAAGGATAGCCGCGATTTTCCATTTGTCGCCAATTTGCCTAACAAGTATATTGGCAGGGTCATAATCCGCATGGGTTAAATTAGCATTATTTTTATCCGGCAATAAGTTTGCATTTGCCTTAATAAGAGCTGAAACAGAATTTAAAAGCGAGTCCTCTATACTTTCTTTAACAAGGAGAAGGAACAGGGATCTTATCAGCAATTAGGTTATGAATAGCTATTTCGCGCGCGAGAGCAGATTTTTCTCTCATATAAATACGAATAACAACTGGTGAACGATTATTTTTAAATATTACTTTATAATTTGTGTTTGCACCCCCTTCAGATAAGAGAAATAATTTATCAATCATGTCGTTAGTATAGGGTGCTAGCAAATTAGTAGCAGTAGAGATGTCTAATGCAACATGTGCTTTAAAACGTTCCCAGTGATTTTTAAGAATAGGAACATCCATTATTTCATTGCCTCTAAACCCATGTGATCTAGCATTTTATTTACTCCTATTTGCGAATTGCGAATGGGTCATAAGGTCTTAAGTACGTTAGCGCTAATGTTTTCTAGCACATGAATCGCTTGATTATATGGGAAGGCCCTAGTGGTATCGTATACCATTGCTTCGATAAATTCTTCATATCGCTCTTTCCATAGTGGTTTATCTTTTAATAAAGCCAGTGATTGTTTAATTTCTGTGCTTGGGTCAGCGGCGTATTCAGGGTGTTGATTTTTGAATTGCTTACCATCGCTGATGATAACAGTTTTGGCAAGATCAATAAAATTTGAATTTACTTTGTTACTTTGATTTATGGCATTTAAATCATAAACGTGACGGATTAGCGTTTTATCATCATCTTCGCGACCACGCTCAATTGCCATGATGCGTCGAGTTAGTCCAACCCATTTTTCAATAGCTGTTTCATCAATCGAGATACATGTGGTTGCGGGTGGAGCAAATAGATTTATTTCTTTTAAAGTATCTTCAATGATTGTTTTAACTTCTAATTCATCAGTTGAAAGAAGAATATCTGCAAAGGTAAATTCAACCTTAATATCAGGTCGTAATGTCGATTGTATGGGAAAGGAATAAGGATATCTCAATGTGATTTGCTGATCTCGTCCTTCATTTCGGGCAACATCGTTTATCACTGATAAGTCAGGCACGATCAATGTTGATCTGATTAGTGAGCGAAGTTCTTTTAATTCCTTTTTTAAGCGAGACTTGCTGAAATTCTCAGTAACTTTGAGCTGTACTTTAAAATCCACATCTTCTGACATGCGCTGAACAAGCTTGTGCGCTTTGGCAAGACAAGTGCCGCCGCAAAACACTAGGCAAAAATTTTCGTTTTCTTCATTCGAAAGGGTATGTATGACTTGGGTGACGTAATAGTCTTTTTCGATGACAGTTTCGCGTAAGTTAATATGCTGGCGTGTAGTTTCAATTAACTCTCGTAAGTCCTTCCTATTTGGCATTTATATTCTTCTCAAAAATTAATTCACTGTTTCTATACCCGATCCGACGACGGCAACGACTTTTTAATCTAACAACGTTACGTACAGGTATCTGAGTTGTTTTGCCTTCGTTGTATTCCTTTTCCGCTCTACCAGGTTCATAAGCAATGCCTAAGCGCTTTAATGCTTCTCTGAGGGTGTAGTCTATACCATTTTTTATGAGGGGGGTGTCGGAATACTTGGAAAGATAAGCCTTAGCATAAATACCCGCACCAATCTTTACCAGCTTTTTTTCTTCAATGAGTTTATTAATAGCGCGACTCACCTGACGATAAGACCCAAGGCCACTTAAATCTTTGCGTAATACAACGCTCCCACGAATCGTTTTGATACGGTTCAGTGCTTTAAATTCAATGCTGTCTGTATATTTAGTGCGCATATGATAATCGCCAAACTAGGACATATAATTGATTATAGCAAGTAAGATGTGAATGTCAATTTAGGTCGTATGTATTGTATAATTTATTGAATTAATTGATTTTGTTGAAAATTGAGACAGTAACTGAAATTCATTCGATTGTATACCTGCTATCCATTATTTCATTGCCTCATACCGCAACTATACCAACCCATTAAAATAAGCTTGCGATGATACTAATCGCCACCATTTCTCATCATTAATTTTGCTAAAATGAAAACCGATATTATTGGTCTATTATTCAGGGTCATGACACACTGCTTCAATATTATGTCCATCAGGGCCTAGTACAAATGCGCCATAATAATTCGGATGATAAATTTCACGTATCCCAGGGGCGCCATTATCTTTTCCACCAGCCGTAAGAGCAGCTTTATAAAATTCATCTACTAGTTTGCGGTTATTTGCGCGAAAGGCAATATGGATTGGAGGTATTGTCTGTTTGCCTTCCTTCAACCAGAAATCAGGTTTACCATTCACAGCGAGTCCTACCCATTTTTCCCATTCCATAAAAAGTTCGTAACCCAATGGCTTAAGGGCAGCTAAGAAAAATTCTTTTGCTTTTTTAATATCGCTTACATCTAAACCAATGTGATCTAGCATTTTATTTGTTCCATTATTTCAAAGGGTTTTAGGAGGAATTCGGACATCCTTAGGCATCTATAGAAATCTATTTTATGGAGGCGGCGGGAATTGAACCCGCGTCCGCGAACCCTCTACTATCGGGTCTACATGCTTATCCAATCTTTGAATTTAACCACCTCACGCCTGGTTGGAAAGGTGTTAAGGCAGCGATCCCGCTTAGATTTAGCAGTTTGATCTCGGGCAGATCATCCTGCGAGCTTGTATGCTATGACCACCCGTTGTTTACTTTCGTAAACGTCCGATCGTACAAGCACAACCGGTGGATGGCGCTGTGCCGGTGTTTAGGCGGCTACTGCAAATTCTTCAGAATTTGCAAAAACAGCGTCGTTGCTATATTTCTTGGCAACTATTTGGTTTGTAACGATTTTTTACGAGGTTAAGTTACGTCCTCGGCATGCACCTCAAGCTTTGTAATCCACGTCGAAACCAGGTCGCCCCCAGTTACTATTATAGATCAAAACCTAGGCGTAAAAGCGCATAGTAGGCACTCTTTTCAAAATAGTCAAAACTTTTTAAACATGCGCTCTTTTTGCCGCTGCCAATCGCGTTCTTTCTCTGAGGCACGCTTGTCATGCAGCTTTTTACCTTTTGCTAAACCTATTTCCAATTTCACCCGATTGTTTTTCCAATAGAGCGAAAGTGGCACCAGCGTATAGCCACGTCGTTCCACACTCCCGAATAATTTATTCAATTCATGCTGCGTCAACAGCAGCTTTCGCGAGCGCTGCGGATCTGCCACGATATGCGTGGAAACCGTTTGCAAAGGTGTTATCAGCGCACCAAATAGCCAGGCCTCTCCCTGTTTTAAGAGAATATAGCCCTGATCAAGCTGGATGCGCCCAGCCCGCAAACTTTTTACTTCCCAACCTTGTAATACCAAACCAGCTTCATAGCGGTCTTCGATAAAGTATTCGTGTTGAGCTTTCCGATTAACGGCAATCGTTGTATTTGTCTTTTGTGTCTGTTTCATGTTGCGAAGTATAATGGCAAATCTTGTAATTGGGAACTGATATGAATAGTTTAAAGAGAAATGCAATTGTCCCTTATTCAGCACATCAGATGTTTGAATTGGTGAACAATATTGAGGATTATCCACGCTTCTTGCCATGGTGCCATAGCAGCCAAGTGATTAATCGTACGGAAACGGAAGTGGTCGCTTCCTTGGAGATTAATTGGAAGGGGATTCATAAGAGCTTTACGACGCGTAATCGCTTGTATCCGCATGATAAAATCGAAATTGATTTAGTCAATGGGCCGTTGAAGCGCATGGAAGGAATATGGCAATTTGATGCCTTGGATGTCCATGCTTGTAAGGTGATATTGGATTTGGAGTTTGAATTTGCTGGCGGATTTATTGATCGGTTCTTTCAGCCAGTATTTCAACATATCGCTAATACTCTCGTGGAGGCATTTTGTAAACGAGCAGCAGAATTGTATGGGCAGGATTGAAAAATGATTGTCGAAGTGGCTTATGCAAAACCTGACCAGCAACGAATTGTAACAGTGGAGGTAGAAGCTGGTTGTACGATAGAAATGGCTATTTTGCGGTCGGGGATAGTGTCACTCTTTCCTGAAATTGATTTAACTAAACAAAAGGTCGGGATATTTGGTAAACATCGTGAATTGACGGATGTGGTGGGAGAAGGGGATAGAATTGAGATTTATCGACCGTTGATTATCGATCCTAAAGAAGCACGAAGGGCGAAAGCGAAAAAGAGGAAACAAGGATGAGAAGTGTTGTCTCATCCTTGTTGGATTTCTCGTAATCGACCATGGACAAAAATACACGTTAGGCGCTTTTCTTCCATTTTGTTATACCCTTTTTTAGAGGTATAAACATATTCCATGCGGTCTGCTGTGAAGATATGCATCAGGACGGGTGTTCCCATAATGGCTTGGACTTGGCTTTCTGTCATGCCGATACGGAGTTTGCTGGTGTCTTGCGGCATAATAATATTGCCTTGCTCAATATCCATTTTATGAGGCCGAAGCCAGGAGCAGCCTGAGAGCGTGGAAGCAATCAAGATGAGAATGAGACTTTTTTTCATGTACAATACCCTGTTTATGTCAAACCGTGCCATTCTAATGGAATTGAATGGGTTTCTGAATGCCTATCGGAGAAAATAGCATTGGATAATTCAAATTTAAAGAAAGCTGGGTTAAAAATTACCACGCCTCGACGTCGGATTCTCGATATTTTGGAGAAGGCGACGGAGCATCATATGAGTGCGGAGGATGTGTATCGTGTGCTGTTAGAGGCGGGGGAGGAGATTGGGTTGGCGACAGTTTATCGGGTGTTGACGCAGTTTGAAGAGGCGGGGTTGGTGGTAAGGCATCATTTTGAAGGTGGGCAGTCGGTGTTTGAGTTGGATTATGGGACGCATCATGATCATTTGGTTTGTGTGAAATGTGGGCGAGTGGAGGAGTTTGTGGATGAGGTGATTGAGAAGAGGCAGGAGGAGATTGCAAGGCGAGCGGGATATGAGATGACGGATCATAATCTTAATATTTATGGAGTGTGTGGGAAGTGTCAGAAGGTGGTGTCGGAATAACTAACGGATAATAGTTAATAGCTAATGGCGTTACCAATAAAGGCTTGTATTGACTATTGGTTAATACCTTTTTAACATTTCAGCGATTAATAAAGATTATTAAATAACTAGCATAAAAAATTAAAAGGCATTAATTGAGTATGAATTCCCGTAAATTCCATCAGCTTGTCAGTACGTTAGATCCAGGACAAATTAAAGAAAACGAAGTTAATTTAAGTGGTAAATTTAAACTTTCAGTAGAAGAAGAAATCCGAAATTTAAGAAAATGGTTGGTTGACCTTAACAAAGGTCAGGATTCTACGTTAAGCATCCTACGATTAGATAACTGTAATATAGGAGGGCAGGAATCTATTTATCAAACCCTGTTAGATGAAGATGTCCGTTTATTTGCAGCCTCCTTAAGGAATTCAGCTCAAACAATCGATAAAAAAGTCGAACAGTTCCAGTGTTTATTACAAGAACATCCCAATTTATTACAGTTAACTATCAGCAATAATAATTTTTATGAAAAAGAAATGGAGTTGGTTATTTTTGCCCTCAGTAATCATAAGAAACTCCGTGTCTTAGACTTGAGTTGTAATAAACTTGGCCATAAGAACCTTGTTAGCTTAACTAAAAGACTTACTCTTTCTGATTATGATTTAAAGTATTTTAATTTGAGCCGCTGCAATATCGATGATACGGGAATTAGCATATTAGCTGAAGGATTAAAGGTTAATACTCATTTACGAGAACTCAATTTAAGTAAAAATCTAATAACAAATAAAGGTATTAAACTATTAGATTCTGTTTTAGATGTTAATAAAGTATTAGTAAAAATTGAGTTGAATGAGAATGATAACCTTGATCCCGATTTACTGAAGCAACTGCAGGTGAAATTACAGCAGAATAAATTGCAGAGGGATCGGCTTCATGAAAATTTAGTTAATCCTCAAACGATGCTTAAAAAAGCATGCACTGCCATTGATATAGATGATGTGAGTTCTCTTGAGATACTTTTCTGCCCAAATATTGGGAAAGAAAAAAGACGATTTAGCAAAAGGTTGGCACGTATTAATCTCAAGTTAGAGCAAAAGCGTCAAATTTGTACTTATAGTCAAGCGCAGATAGATTTTTTAGAAGAAATATCGCCCGCGGATCTTCAAAATTCAGCCAGGTTGAAATCTTGCCAAGATAGAAACAAGGCATTTTTAATTGATCTCTACCATAAAAAAGAAGCGAATAATTCAAACGAAAAAGAGGATGTTTTAGATTTCGATCTCTCCCTGGATGCAACGAGTTCATTGGAGGAATTGATTGAAGACTGTAAAAAAAGATTAAGTAAAGCTCAAAAAGAAGCTGAAAAATTAGAGAGCACGCAAAAACGGCTCCAAACAGAATGGCAAAGCCTTCAGGAAGAATATCAACGTTTACAGTTTCAAGCTGGTCAGCTTGTTTTTGATGAGTTTGCGATTGCTTCAGAGCAGGAGGAAATTGTTCCTAAAATACTCGATAATTCTCTTAATCCTAATCAAATGGATGAAAATGGCCAAACATTATTACACCGGGCATTTGCTCAAGAGAATATAAATAGCCTTGCATTTTTATTGAAGAAAGGAGCATCACCATTTATACCAAATAAGGAAGGTGATTCTGTATTTTATTTGATCTTAAAGGCAAAAAAAGATGTGGCTAATCGTTGCCATAAAATCGTTGTTGAATATATTAAAAAGAATATCAACATCGCTTTTTCTTCCCTGTATGAGGACCATCTTCAGGATTATGCAGCTAGATTACAAAAGATAAAAGCCAACATTCTTGATCCTTACTTAGATAACCTTATAGAAAAGAATAACCGCATGCCTAGTTTTATGCTGCAATTGCTTCTTTTCTTTCAAGGTGATTTAGAGCGGGAAAAAGATTTAAATGAATATTACAGGCAGCTTATTCAAGTCAATGCAGATAATAGTGTTAATCCGCTTGTTAATATTTTGAATGAATTGTTAGCTATTGCTAAGAAAGGAAAATATGGTCCGCTTAATCAATCTAAATTACATGATAGTATCAAACTGCATGTGAGGAGTTTCTTTAATAGTGCAAAAATGCGTTATGAGGATTATGAGAAACGATTAGAAGCAGCCCGCGCTGAGATACGGGCTGAGCAGAATGAGGAGCAATTCAATAAATGGAAGGAGGGACTTGAGAAGGAAGCTGAGGAGCGAGAAAGAAAATTAAAAGAACAGCTAGATAAGCAAGCAGAACAATTAAGGAAGGAAGCGGAAGAAAGGACGAAATTAGAAGAGAAATTAAGGAAAGAAGCGGAAGAAGCCAAGGAACAACTAAGGAAGGAAGCGGAAGAAAGGGCGAAGTTAGAAGAGAAACTAAGGAAGGAAGCGGATGA
>JAJPJH010000107.1 GCA_021324335.1 Gammaproteobacteria bacterium | reverse complement strand
ACTATGTTTTTAATAATCCAGGAAGCAGCTGATCCGCATACAATCAAACGAATACGATTATTATCACTCCATTTTGTATTCCAATGATAATCTAATGCTTGTAAAAAGCGGGATTTTTTGGTAACCAGCCATGGTAATTCATCAAAAAATAATATTACTTTTTTCTTATTATTATATTGCTCTATCGCGGTTGTTAACATTTCAAGAGCATTCATCCAAGTAAGCGGCTCTTTAAGACTTATTCCGGGTTGATAAAATGTTTTTTCTACCCTGCGCGTAAACTCGTGGAGCTGCTCTTTTAGCGTTCCATCTTTAACACCAGTAATTTGGAAGTAATAACATGGCTTGCTAGCAAAATAATGTTTAATAAGATAAGTTTTTCCTACCCATCTCCTGCCATAAATAGCTAAAAACTCAGCATGTTTCGAATTAAATATCTTTTGTAATACTTTTTGTTCTTCAATTCTTCCGATAATTTTATCTTTCAAAAATACATCCCTCATAGTATTGTTTATGTGGCCACTTATATTCTAAGTATAAACGGCCATATAAGTCAATTTTTCCTGTCCTATATGGCCACCTATAGTATGCTTATAATCGGCCATATAAACATTCAACCTGAGATGCTCCATTAGCCAATATAAACTCGATACTCGTCTCCTTTATGCGCAAGCAATCCTTGAATCCACTGGCTTTTCACTACTTCATACCAGTGGGCATGTCCTTTGGCAGAATCTCATGCGAAGTGCGACAAACTCCAAAAAACCAGACAAAAATTTCATTCTGATCTGTTGCAGCATACTTTTAGAGGCTCGAATAAGATTTTTTTCTCATCTCTAGGAACGCTATAAGCCGAAAAGTCAGCGATTCTTTAGAAACATTAGGCGGCCATACAACATAAACAGGAAGGGATTCTGCCTGCCATTTAGGAAGCGGCTCAACAAGATATCCCTGACGGATATCTTCTGCTACAAGAAACGTAGGCGGAGTTGCTAATCCTAATCCAGCAATCGCCAATTGGCACACAGCATCCATACTATCAACGATGATTCTTGGTTCAAAATTGATTAAACAAGTCTTGCCCTTTTGATTAATTAACTTCTTTGTATTTGGACGCACATTGAACCCGATCCAATCCCATTTGAGTAAATCCTGTGGTTGTTTTGGAGACTTATGCTCACTCACTAAAGCAGGGGCAACGACGAGTTTACGCGTCATAGTGAAGAGTCTTTTAGATTTTAAAGCACTGTCTTTTAAGTCGCCCATTCTAATTGCAAGATCGATGCCTTCCCGAATCAAATCTTGTTGTATGTCGCTAAAGTTTATTGAAAGTGTTACTTTTGGAAATACCTTGGCAAACGCCGCGATATCACTAACAAGCGGACTTCTTGTGAGCATTGCTGGAACAGTTAAATTTAATTTACCAGTTGGTTCCATTGCGTGGTATGCAACGCTATTAAGGCCCTTTTCTGCGGCAGATAACATTGCTTCTGCACTAATGAACAATTTTTCGCCTTCATGAGTAAGGGAAAGTTGTCTTGTGGATCGATAAAGCAGAGCGACGCCAAGTCGTTCCTCTAGCTGTGCCACATGGTGGCTAACAACTGAAGGTGAGAGTTTTAATATATTTGCTGCTGAACGAAATGAGCCCGCCTCTACCACTTTGGCGAAGATTGCCAATGCCCGTAATTCATCAATCATTATATCATCCTATCGAATAATCAATTCTAATTATAGCATCTAATCATGCTTTGCTGGCCATGATAATCTATCAAAGCAGTACAATAATCCTGCGCGGATTTTTTAGGAGGAGTGTATGAATAACAAAGACTTATCAATCAAAAAAGGTGTGCTTGTGATTGACCATTCTTTATCCGTTGGCGTAATTGCAAATACAGCAGCGATACTATCAATTAATTTAGGTAAAATGATTCCTGAAATTATCGGCCATGACCACAAAGATCATGCGGGAGATCATCATGGGATTACGACAATGGCTATCCCAATTTTAAAAAGCAGCGGTCAGTTGCTTAAAGAAATGCGCCAAGCAGTAAAAGCCTATGAACCTGACCTAATGGTGATTGATTTAATTACGGCAACCCAAACCACGAAAAATTATGCAGACTATGTCCATCAATATGAGAATACTCCGGTTGAGCACTTAGAATATCTAGGTTTGGCGCTGTATGGCGAGATAAAAGTTGTAAATAAATTTACTGGTAGTCTGGGATTATGAAAATAATTTTCACACAGGAAAATAGCGATGACACTTTTACTAGCGATGTTTTCATTTTCTTTGGTCATGTCAATTACACCAGGGCCTGTGAATATGATTATTCTGTCCTCCGGCATTAATTATGGAGTAAAGAGAACCATTCCTTATGTGTCAGGAGCAACAATAGGTTTTATTTTATTATTATTTTTTATTGGATTTGGATTTTCGCAGTTTATTAATGCCTATCCTTTTTTTCTAACCTATTTAGCAATTGTGGGCTCGTTATATATTATTTATATAGGATACAAAATAGCTTCTTCAAAAACAGAATTGGAAATATGTAAAAAAGATGCTCCCAAATTTTACGAAGGTTTTTTACTGCAATGGATAAATCCTAAAGCATGGATTGCTTGCGTATCTGGAGCCTCAATCTTTTCCAGCGAAGGAAGCTATGATTCGTTTCTAACGTTTACCATTATTTATTTTATTGTATGTTATATTTCGCTAAGCATTTGGGCAATTTTGGGCGATAAAGTTTCGTATTTATTAAAAGATAATTTTCGCCTACGACTTTTTAATTTTACCATGGGGTTATTATTGATAATAACAGCTGGATATTTATGCTACGGTCAATTTAACAGGTAATAATGTTATAAAGGATGGCCTACTGCGAATGGTGCAAAACATGGGAAGAAAACATAAGCATCTGACCGAGAAAGATCGCATATTCCTTTGGGTAATGCTGTAAAGGCATTATCCAAAAAATAAAATTGCTGAAATATTAGGTGTTCATCGCTCAACTATTTATCGCGAATTAAAACGAAGCTCCTTTAAGCATTGGCGTTATGACCTAAATATTTATTGGAGTGATACAGCTCATCGAAATTACCTTGATCGTCGTAATAGAATAAGAAAAGTAGATAGAGATGCAAATTTAAAAGATTACGTGCATTCAAAACTTAAATCAGGTTGGTCGCCTTGGCAAACTGAAGGCCGGTTAAAATTAGAAAATAACGGACAATTTATCCACAGTTTTAAAATCAATCGACGAATAGATCACCAAGTTAGCAGGGTAAATGTCGCACTTCGCATGAGATTCTCCTCTTCATAGTCCAGTTTCATGAATTTTCCGATAGTTGACATCCTTCTCGGCCTAAAGTCCGAGGATTCCTACGATGATTAGGCATTCGCCTGAATCATTTCGGTGGGTTCCTGCTTCATCGAGTGGCCTAACTGCACCTCCTCTCCACAGGCTAACTGGGCGTACCCCACCCTTAATATATTCAGCCGGCAAATCTGCTTTTACTATTGTCGGTTAAAAAATAATCAGCTACACTCAAAAAGATGATTTCATAAAGGCTAACAAGGATGTTAACCCGCTTTAATACGGATATCCGTATTTTCCTCGTTACACTCGCCAGTATTGGGTTGACGAGTTGCATGGTAGGGCCAGATTTTAAGCCGCCCTCGCCGCCCTCGACTTCATCCTATACGTCTTCTACGCCTTCGCCTTTACCTCATAAAACCGCCAGTGCGCCTGCTCTAGGGAAATCAGGTAAAGCCCAACATTTCATTTATGGGGGAGATATCCCAGGAGAATGGTGGCGTTTGTTTCATTCTCCCGAAATTAATGAGTTAATTCAGGTAGGTTTTAAAAATAGCCCCTCTGTCATAGCGGTAAAAGCAAGACAGTTGGAAGCACGTGAAAATGTAACGATACAAACAGCACCTCTATTCCCAGCAATGAGTGCACAATTTAGTCCCTCTCGGCAACGCTTTTCAAATGAAACCGCTGGGGTAACAGAGCCTCCTTCAATAATATTTAATTTATTTAATACCTCCGTAAATGTTGGTTATACACTCGATGTTTTTGGTGGCCAACGTCGTCAACTTGAAATAGCAAAAGCGCAACGGTTAGATGAACAATATGATATAAAAGCTGCTAAAACAACTCTCGCAGGCAATATCGCAACAACAGCTATTACCATTGCTTCATTGCGCGCTCAAATTAAGGAGACACGCGATTTAATCCAATCTCAACAAAACTTATTGGATCATCTTAAAACACAGTATCGCTTAGGTGGATCAACGCAGCTAGATGTTGAATCTCAACAATACAAGCTCGAGCAAACTCGCGCTACCCTCCCTCCTCTCCAACAAAATCTCGAGAAAAATTATCATGCCTTAGCTGTGCTGATTGGAGAATTACCTAGTGAAACTCACTTGCCTTTATTTAATTTAGATAAACTTATCCTGCCGACTGATGTACCCATTAGTATACCGTCTCGACTTTTGAAGCAGCGACCTGATATCCAATCAGCAGAAGCTACTTTACATACAGCTTGTGCACAAATTGGTGTTTCAACAGCAAATCTCTATCCTACTTTTAATTTAACCGCGATGTACGGCTGGGCTTCTCTTACGCTGGGACAGCAATTTAACAATGTAACCAATTACTGGCTTTATGGTGGAACAGTCAGTGAATCCTTATTTCAGGGGGGTGCTTTAACTGCTCAAAAAAGATTAGATACCTATGCATATTATGATGCGCTTTCTTCTTACCGTTTAACGGTCCTGCAAGCTTTTCAACAAGTGGCAGATGCATTAAGAGCCTTACAGAATGATGCTCAACAATTAAAAGAGCAAAACCGAGCAGAAATTGCCGCGAAAAGAACGCTGGATATGACATTAAGACAGTTTCGTCTGGGAGGAACCTCGTTTGTGTCCTTATTAATTGCCCAGCAAATTTATCAGCAAGCTAGGCTTAACCGCATCACAATACAAGCTGCCCGTTATACTGATACTGCAGCTTTATTTGTTGCTTTAGGTGGTGGATGGTGGAATGAAGGACCATTCTGGGACAAAACGGAAGACTTAGTAAATGACCTTCACCAATATTCTCCCCCTCCGTAAGTGAGTCCCTTTAGGAAAGAAGGAATGTAAATGAACAGACAAATGAAAAAGATGGTTATGGGCTTAGGGATTTTGTTTGGTCTGATTTTTTTATATAAAGCAATTATCAAAATTGCGCTTTATCGATATATGGCACATCAGACACAAGTCATTACTGTTTCCGCTACGCCTGTCAACTATACACTTTTGCAATCGACAATCAGTGCATCAGGAAGCTTACGTCCAGTAAATGGTGTGAATGTCACCTCAGAACTGGCCGGCATGGTCCAAAAAATTTATTTCACACCCGGCAGTGTGGTGAGTGCAGGTACAGTATTGGCACAATTAAATGCTGATGCAGAATTGGGACAACTAAAGTCAGTGCAAGCTCAATTAGCGCTTGCCAATATTACTTACCAACGAGATCAAGCACAATATAAAGCAGGTGTACTCACCAAACAACAAGTTGATAATGACAAATATAATATACAAAATTTAGAAGGACAAATTGACGCCCTCACAGCAACAATAAAGAAGAAAACTATTTATGCACCTTTTAGTGGCCGCTTAGGCATCTCTGCTATTTATTTAGGACAATATTTAAATCCAGGCGATGTCGTAGTACCGCTACAACAGCTGGATCCACTTTATGCTGAATTTGGCCTACCCCAGCAAGATGTGGCACGGATTCAACTCGGCCAAACTGTGACAGTAACATTAGATGCTTTTCCCAATGAAAAATTTATTGGCAAAATAACTGCAATCAATCCAAATGTAGAAACAGCCACTCGCAACTTTCGTATCGAAGCTACGATTGCTAATCCTGAATTGAAATTGCGATCTGGTATGTATGTTACAATTGAAGTAAACATTGCACCTCCCAAGCGAGAGCTTACTTTACCCATCTCAGCGGTTACTTTTAATTCATACGGTGAATATGTTTATGTGGTAAAACCATTAGAAGGAACAGAGAAAGATAAACATCCACAATTAATTGCACAACAAGTCTTCATTAAAACCGGTGAAACCCACAATAATCAAATTGCTCTATTAGAAGGATTAAAAGAAGGCGATCTTGTCATCACACAAGGTCAATTTAAATTGAAAAAGGGAAGTCACATTGAAATTAACAACGAAATAATGCCTGAAGATTAAGGGACAACTAATGTGGATAACGGATATTTTTATTAAACGACCAGTCTTAGCAAGTGTTTGCAGTTTACTCATTTTCTTGTTGGGAATGTTTTCTTTAACTCAGATGACTGTTAGACAATATCCATTTACCATGAATGCGGTTGTAACCGTTAAAACCACATTAACTGGCGCTGATCCTGAAGTAATAGCGGGTTTTATCACCACACCACTTGAGAACTCTATTGCCCAAGCAGATGGGATTGATTATATCACTTCTAGTAGTGTTCAAAATACCAGTACGATTTCTATCTACTTAAAACTTAATTATGATCCTAAAAAAGCATTAAGTGATATTATTGCAAAAATAAACGCTGTTCTTAATCAATTACCTAGCAACACACAACCACCTTCTGTGACTTATGCGATTGGCCAGACGATTGAATCGATGTACATTGCTTTTTATAGCGATGCACTTGCTACCAATCAAATAACAGATTATTTGCTTCGCGTCGTCCAGCCTAAATTGCAAGGTATAGACGGCATCCAATGGGTGAAATTTTTGGGGCCGAAATACTATGCAATGCGTGTCTGGATCGATCCTGCAAAACTAACCGGATATGGTCTAACACCGTCGGACGTCTCTTCTGTTCTTTTGAATAATAACTTTACTTCTAATTCAGGACGCACTGAAAATAATCTATTCACACGTAACGTCGCTGCTAACACTTATTTGAAATCGGTTGAAGACTTCAAAAATATCGTCATTAAAGCAGATCAAGGTATTATTATTCGTCTTCGTGATATCGCACACATCACACTTGGCGCTTCCAATTACGATACTTCTGCAAGCTTCAACGGGAAAAATGCTGTGTTCCTTGGCATTCAGATCGCACCAGAAGCAAATTTGCTCACTGTTATTAATAAGATAAAGAAAACATATCCCACTATTGAACGCCAGCTACCAGAAGGCTTACACACTAAAATCGTGTACGATGCGACTGATTATGTTAATAGCTCTCTGCATGAAGTTTTATACACCCTTTTTATTTCTTTCATTATCGTCGCCTTAGTCATTTTCTTATTTCTAAATTCAATAAGATCTGTTGTAATCCCGCTAATAGCGATACCCTTATCTCTAATTGGCACGTTTTTTATCATGCTGCTATTAGGTTATTCATTAAATTTATTAACTTTACTTGCCTTTGTGCTTGCCATAGGGCTAGTAGTGGATGATGCAATTATTATCGTAGAAAATATCCAACGATACATGGAAAATGGAATGTCCAGACTCGATGCTTCTCTGCAAGGTGCGCGTGAATTATCAAAACCTATTCTCGCTATTTCTATTGTTCTGATTGTTGTTTATATTCCTTTTAGTTTTGTGGGAGGATTAACAGGCGCATTATTTTCGGAATTTGCTTTTACACTCGCCGGGACAGTAGCAGTCTCTACTATCGTAGCTTTAACTCTTTCCCCCATGATGTCTTCCAAAATTTTGAAACCCACCAATGAAACTAACAGAGGATCATTCTTTAATTTATTCGATAATCATTTTGAAAATCTGAAATATCGCTACGAACTTTACTTACATGATATGCTAAAGCAACCTCGTGTTATTATCGTTTTTTGTGTGATTATTCTATGCGGTATTTACTTTTTATATGATACTTCAAAATCAGAGCTCGCACCGCAAGAAGATCAAGGAATTCTTATTTCTGCGTTAAAAACTGCACCCAATGCTTCACTTGCTCAAACAGAATTTTATGCGAATAAAGTAGCATCCATGTTCTCTCAATACCCTGAGACAAGAAATACTATTGTGATAAATGGCCTATCTGGTTTAAATACGAGTTCTATTAGCATGGAACTTATTCCTTGGGGCCAGCGTAAACGTACCGCTAATACATTACAAGCCTTGCTGCAACCTCAGTTAAACAAATTACCTGGCGCCAAAGTAGCTATCTTTCAACTACCCTCTTTGCCAGGCGTCAGTGGATTACCTATCCAATTTGTTATTCAAACCAACAACTCGTTTAGTGAACTTAATAGAGTGGTAGAGAGTTTTATGAATGAGGCATTGAAAAGCCAATATTTTCTCTATTTAGACTCAGACTTGAAAATTGATAAGGCACAAACAAATATTGAAATAGATCCAAATAAAACAGCTGAATTTGGCCTAACAATGAAAAATATCGCTAACATATTACAAAGTGCTTTAAGCCAAAATTATGTTAATTTTTTTGATTATATGGGACGCTCTTATCAAGTCATTCCTCAAATGCTACCTGAAGATAAGCAAAATGCTCAACAATTATTGCATTATTACATTAATACAGCGAGCGGTGATCGAGTTCCTTTATCAACTATCGCAAAAATAAACACTCGTATTGTTCCTGAATCACTTAATCATTTTCAACAACTTAATTCCGCTACGATTTCTGCTATTGCCGTTCCAGGTGTTACAATTGGGGATGCGATGTATGTATTAGATAAAATTGCAAACAAAGTTTTACCTGATGGGTATTTAGTCGATTATGCTGGTCAGTTACGTCAGTTCCAACAAGAAAGCAATTCATTTTTACTGATGTTTTCATTGGCATTAATCATTATTTTTCTTGCACTTGCTATTCTGTTTGAAAGTTTCATTGATCCTTTCATTGTATTAATCAGTGTACCGATGTCTATTTTTGGTGCGATGATTTTTATCAGTCTTGGCATTGGTCATCTTAGTCTTAACATTTATACGGAGGTAGGATTAGTAACGTTGATCGGACTGATCAGTAAACATGGCATTCTGATTGTGCAATTTGCAAATGATTTGCAACTAGAAGGCAAGAAAAAATGGGAAGCTATTCAACTGGCAACCTCTATTCGTTTTCGCCCTATTCTCATGACCACCTGTGCAATGGTATTAGGTGCGATTCCATTTGTGATCGGCTCAGGAGCAGGAGCGGTCAGTCGCTTCAATATTGGTGTTGTCATTATATCAGGCTTATGTGTCGGAACACTTTTTACCTTATTTGTAGTTCCTATGATGTACATGTTACTTGCAACAGATCATCACACTGAACATTCTATTATTCCACCGGAACATAATTAGTTCGATGCCACCGAAATTTACCGTCCCCTTAAAAATAATTTATCCAATTCTTCCAACGATAAACATACCGTCGTTGGCCGGCCATGATTACACTGCCCACTATGATCCGTTTTTTCCATATGACGAAGCAGTGCATTCATTTCAGGAATAGTCATGTGGCGGTTGGCGCGTATGGCGCTATGGCAGGCTAACGTAGCGAGTAATTTATGGAAATTTTCTTGGGCTCGCAAACTTTTTCCATGGGCTAATAAATCACTAATAATATCGCGAACTAATTGATCAAGGGGGCCCTCTGCTAATAACTGTGGGACTTCTCGGATCGCAATGGTTTCTTTGGCGATACGCTCGACTTGGAAGCCAATTTGATGGAAGAACTCGATTTCATGCTCGACACAATCCGCTTCTCGTTCGCTTAGCGTTAAGGTAAGAGGCATTAGTAAGCATTGTTTAGGCATGTTGTGCTGGGAGAGCGAAGCTTTCATTTGCTCGTAGAGGATACGCTCGTGGGCGGCGTGCATATCGACTATGACAAGGCCGGCGTCGTTTTCGGCGAGGATGTAGATGCCTTGGAGTTGGGCGATAGCGAAACCGAGGGGAGCGATTTCTTCTCTCTCCTCACCTCCCCCCGTGTCATTCCCGCGTAGGCGGGAACCCATCGTTAATATATTGCCAGCGCCATGGGTAGAACACGAATGTTGAAGAGGAGGATGGATGGGTTCCCGCCTACGCGGGAATGACACGGGGGAAGGTGAGGAAGTGACGGTGTTGACAGGATTATTGGTAGTAGTGGCAGTAGGCGTATTATTAGTAGTAAATGTAGGAGTAGCTGGGGGAGCAGCAATCGACCCCTCATGCAACGTCCGATAAAGCGCAAGCTGCTCTTGCACCCGCTGCGGAGCCGGTGCGGCCGGTTGTTTTACTTCCTTCCTGTCCACCACCCCCCCCGACTTTTCCTCCGACACCGGCTGCGCTAACGCATCATGCACACTCCGAAAGACAAAATCATGCACCAACCTCCCCTCCCGAAATCGCACTTCATGCTTAGTTGGATGCACATTCACATCCACTTGCTGCGGTGAAATTTCCAAAAACAGCACATAAGCCGGATGCCGATCACGATAAAGTACATCCTGATACGCTTCTTTTAGCGCATGAATCACTAACTTATCTCTCACCACGCGGCCATTCACATAAAAATACTGCAAGTCCGTCTGACTACGCGAAAAGGTAGGTAATGCAATCCATCCCGTTAAACGCATCCCCGCCCCCTCTGCCTCAATATGCAACGCATTTTCAACAAAAGCAGGACCGCATAAAGCACTTAATCGTTCACTCGCCTTTCCCCCAGATGACACCGGAAAATACTGCCTGACCACCCGCTGATTATGCTTCAGAGTAAACCCCACTTGAAAAACAGAAAGCGCTGTCCGTTTAATCAGTTCATCAATATGATCAAATTCTGTTTTTTCTGAACGCAAAAACTTGCGGCGAGCAGGCGTATTAAAGAAAAGATCACGCACTTCCACCGTCGTCCCTTGTGGATGTGCAGCAGGAATCAGATCCGATACCCTATCCCCCTCCGATGTCACTTGAAACCCCCCGCATTTTGCCTGCGCCGATGTCAACGCAAGACGCGACACTGAAGCAATACTTGCTAACGCCTCCCCCCGAAACCCTAAGGTCATAATCTGCGATAAATCTTCTGTCTTCTGAATTTTACTCGTCGCATGACGGCTAAGTGCCAACGGCAAATCATCTTGATGAATCCCTGATCCATTGTCCCGCACCCGAATCAACTTCACGCCGCCTTGCTCAATATCAATGTCCACTTGCGTAGCACCGGCATCTAAGCTGTTTTCTAATAATTCTTTCACCACTGAGGCTGGCCGTTCTACCACTTCGCCCGCAGCAATTTGGTTAGCTAATAAAGGTGTCAGTTTCTGGATACGTTGGTTCATAAGAAGCTACCGCTAATAATTTGTGTCTAACGATAGAATGAAAATCGCGCGATGACAAGATTTGATGATGAACGACGTATTGATCAATTCCTAGCCACAAGGCATAGACTAATTGCGTTTGGTAACGTGGGTCGATAAGGCGTTTTTCTTCGGTAGGATTAGAAATAAAGCCTGTTTCAACTAAAATGGAAGGAATATCCGGCGATTTTAATACGACGAAAGGAGCTTGCTCGACTTTTTTGTAATGCAGCGTCGTCACATGATTGAGCGCTTCCAAAATAGTCGAGCCTAAGCGGATACTTTCTTGAATACTGGCCGTTTGAGCAAGATCAATTAAAACAGAACGTAACATGACACTTTGATCTGGCAAAGAATCAAATGTTACCTCGCCCAGCTCTGAATAGTTTTCACGTTGCGAAAGCCAACGTGCTGCTTCACTGGTCGCACCACGCTGCGATAAAGCATAAACGGAGGCACCCGCAGCCTTATTTTCAAAATAAGCATCTGCGTGAATGGCGATAAATAAATCAGCATGATATTGACGGGCAATGCGTAAGCGTTCGCGTAAGGGAATAAAATAATCACCGCGACGAGTGAGAACAGCTCGCATATGCGGAGTTTGATTAATTTTTTTTGCTAATTGTTTCGCAATCGATAAAACAATATTTTTCTCCTCTGCACCACCCATACCTCTCGCCCCGGAATCTTTACCACCATGGCCAGGATCGAGGACAATAGTATAAACAGTAGTCGTTTTCTTAGGCGCAATAAAATCACCTAACGATTGCAAAACCGCCTCGCGATTAAATGCAGCCGATGCTGCGAATACCATAGAGGGCAAGAATAATAATAAAACTAGTAAGGCACGCATAATCTTTTTTCCTGTATTATTGGCGTTGCAGGTTGTTTCTGATGAGTAAATAACCTGGCGTAACAATGACCTGATAGTTTCTTTATATCTTCTACCGTTTTTTTCGTCTTAGGGAAAGTGTATTGGATAGTATTCACCATTCGTTCAACACAAAATAATACAACGGCCGCCTTGAGAATATCGACTGTATCAGAAGATAAAGTTCCTATCGTTGACATGGCTGTCACCAATGCAGCTGAATAGGTGAGTATCAGTGCAAAAATAAGATAAGGCCGAGAAAGATCTGTCTCTTGTTGCAAAGATTGCCCTATTTTCTGTTGTAAATAATCTTCACTTATCCTCTTTTGTAACATTGAAAAATAAAGTGGGGATGCCGCAATCATGCCGCCTATAGGTGATAAATAAGGATAAATGCCATAAGCAGCATACGCACCTAATAAAGCTCTGATAGTTAAATAAGCAAGATTGCCTGGATTTTTTAAAATTTCACGATATCCTTTTGTCTTGATAAATTCTTTTCTATAAATTCGTAATTCTTTTATTGCCACCTCACCTGATCCATAATATTCCACAATCTTATTTCTTGCGGCTAGATGAAAATCTACTGTCACATTGAGATAAATGCGACTGCTATGCAAGAGAGCACAAGCAGTAACGAAATAGGGATTAAACCAAAAACCTAAAACCTCAGCCGATTCATACGCAAGATAAAGAAAATAAGGATAGGCTCGCAGTCCCACTGCGCTTGCATATTGTAATAATATTTCAAATGAACTTGCTGGGTATTCTGTGCTAAAAATAGCAACACGATTACGTTGACAATAATCTTCTATCGCACGTAGGTAATCTTCATTGGTATATTCCGCATAATATTTATTTCCATAATAAAGAGTGATTAACGTCAATGGCCAGCGAAGAGAAGATGGAATGTACGGAAGATAATATATTAATTCAGTCATCACTCCCGTGGTATTGGTCACGATTAGAACGGTGTTATTACAAACGGATATCAGTAAATTTAAGGCTGATTGTTTAGGAAATTCGGGCACTGTTCTTAGCCAATGAAGCAATTGATCACGATAAGACAAATTCATGACATGATCTAATGTATTTTTGATAGCTGCCTTTTTAACCGAATAAAACAAAGTGTAAGCAGCAACATCCGTCGCAGCCATGGGAATACCGATACCATACCCGATGGTAGAAGGAATAGTCACATGGGGAAAAAAGACGTTGACCGTGGTATTCAATCCTTGGTCACTCGTAATGATAGGAAAAACGAGATACAAGGCATTTGAGCCATAATTCGCAATTATTTGATTAATTAAATTCCAATAATAAAGTTTGCGATTCGCGCTAAGTATTTCATCCAAGGATATGCGTGTGGCCTGATATTTTTCTTCGAATGCACAAATTTCTGTTTCAGAATAATCGGCAAGATAATGAAGCCGGCTTGCTGCCTCCCTTTGTTCTATCATCCTGGTTCCTTAACTTCCACTTCCTAAAAGCTGAAAGCTACTATAACAAGCTACATCCTTCTACGAAACTGGATTTCTTCTGTCATGATACTTTCATCTTCTGGTAGTAAAGGGAGAGAAGCGCTTATCGTGGGTTGAGCTTGCTCCTCAGGAACAATCACTTCATTAGCGATTGCTTCTGATGATTTCGCTGGTTTTTTGGCGCCCTCTAATTTATCCGCTAAAATACCGCTCACCATACCCGTCGTCCCACCAGCAGCAGAAGCACCTAAGGTAACAACGCTCGAACCTACAATCGCTTTGATCCCAACAGCACTGGCGATAGCTGCTTTTGCGCCCACCGCCGCCATACCTACATGCGCCACGCCCACTGCAGCACCCGTCACACCGGCATGTGCCACGACTCCCGCACCAATTGCAACAGCCGTCGATGCAGCTCCTGCAGCAATCATCCCAATCATGCTACCGCCTGCAATGAGTCCCACGGCAGATAAAATTCCGAGAGTGAAAAGGCCGCCTGCAATAAGTCCCATGGCAAGTGCACCAAGTAGGATTTTTCGTTTATGCCGACTGAAAAAATCTTTCATCTTATCTTTAAATGATTTTTTCTCTTCCATCTTTTCTTCTACTACGATCCATTCCTTAATCTCCCTAAAATCTTCTAGGCTTTTCTTCAACTCCCCTCTTTGATTCCACTTAACCATGGCTTGCAAACTTTTCTCCCACTTCCCTCTCACACGTTGAGTATCTTGCCATTTCTGTTGCATGTTTTGATAATTTTGATCGGGCGTTTTAATATATTTTTCTAATTCTTCCTGGGTCTTAATAATGATCGGTTCTTTGGGAGCGTTTAATCCAATCCAATTTTGATTTTCTTCGAAAGTATGGGGATATAAATGCAACGCCTCAATTTTATTCTCTCTGATACTGGCTTCAATTTTAGGCCACTCATCTGTATAGAAAGCACTATTTACCACAACCTGTTCAAGCACATGTAATTCGACACGATTACCTACAGCAGTATGCGCAATTTCTTTTGACATTCTCATCCAGAATTGTTTCAAAGGTGCGCTAGGGTCTGTTGACCATTTGGTACCCCACGATAAGCCATCGAATAAATAACCGGCAAAAGAACTTTCTAATGTCACACCTCCTCTTTTTTTCGCTAAGATTTCGGCATAGCGCTGATGGATCTTAGACCATAATGTCACGACACCATTACTCACTTCTAAATATTTATTTTTCTTAAATGCATTAATGTGAACCAAACAATCCACGACAGCATGGTAACTGGCTTCATACTCTTTGCTCTGAACGTCATTTTCACTTTGGGTGAGATAGATTGCTTTTAATTGCTGAAGAAAATGATCAACAGCAAATTGTATTTGACTAATAAACGTTTTTAACTCGGTTAATAATTTTTTTTGTGCTTCGAGTTGATCTTCTAGTAACTGAATCTCCTCTGGATTAGCGTGTTTGATTTTTTTTGCATGTAACTTACCTGCTAGCTGCAGCAGATGTAAATTATGTTTCGTCAACACGGCTGACAATCGTTTCTTAAATTCGAAATAATCCTTTTCTAATTTATTTTCATCTAACATTCCCCATTTATTTTGAGCGAGCAAAGTAGGCATATAATTAATAATTCCTTAATATTTCTTATTAAGTGTAATCAATTATACAAACTAAATATTAATATAAACTTAGGGAGAGAGTTTAGCTAAAATACGTTTGCCGCGTTCTGAATAAGCTTCTATTCGTATTTCTCGGCCATGATTTAAAAAATCAATATGACAGACTAAATCGGGTGAAGGTAAAAAAGCTTCTCCTTTTTCTGGCCATTCGATTAAGCAAATGGAAGAAGAACAAAAATAATCTTGAATGCCAATGTCAGCAAGTTCTTGCGGAGAATGAATACGATATAAATCAAAATGAAAAATCGACCGTCCTGCAATATCATACGGTTCTACCAGCGTGTAAGTAGGGCTTTTTACTTTTTGATTAAACCCTAATCCGCTTAAAAAACCGCGGGCAAAAGTGGTTTTACCCGCGCCTAACGGCCCATGCAAAAATAAAATCAGACTGTCCTCAGTCGCGCATGCTAATTGTGCTGCAAATTGAAGTAAATCCGCTTCCGTCGCTAAATGTTGGGTGAACGGCATGATTAAATCACTCATGGGTCGCTAATCGTCGTAAATAAGGCATCAAGTCCATCGCAATCATCCCGCGCTCGCCTTCTTTTGCTGCTAAATCCCCTGCCATGGCATGCAGACATACCCCTAGTTTGGCAGCATCCCCGATAGGAATGCCTTGGGCAATCAGACCTCCGATGACACCGCTTAAAATATCCCCCATTCCTGCGGAAGCCATACCAGGATTACCTTTGTCACATAAAGCAGGGGGAGCATGGGGGGATAAAATGAGACTGCCAGCACCTTTTAAGACGCATACACCCCCATAGCGCTGCTGAATGGTTTCAATAGCAGCAAGGCGGTCTTGTTGTATCACTTGCGAGGTCGCATCCACTAATCGAGCAGCTTCACCGGGGTGCGGTGTCAATATCCAGTTTTCTTTGGAAAGAGGGGCTTTCGCTAATAAATTCAATGCATCTGCATCCACCACCAAGGGTAAATCTTGCTCGCAAGCATATTTCCATAAATCAACCGCCCAGGCGGATTGTCCCAACCCAGGCCCCAGGATAATTACATTTGCTCGTTCGATAAGCGGTTTCAGCTCAGCAACTGTTTTCACCCCGTGGCACATGAGCTCAGGCCGGGCAACATTCATCACGATGGCATTCTCCGGATGGGTCGCCACACTCACTAACCCTGCTCCCACTCGCAAAGCCGCCTCCCCTGCCATACGAGCAGCGCCAGAAAAGCCTAATGCTCCCCCAATCACTAAGACATGCCCGCACAAGCCCTTATGCCAATCACGCGGTCTCGGATGAAGATAATCAGCGTAAATATTCAGGGAAATTTTTTCAGCCACGGGTTTAACGTAGGTAAATAAATCAGTTGGGAGTTGTAAATCGTTGCATACTAACTCTCCCGTATAACCAATACCATTGCCGGTTAGTAAACCTAATTTCAGGCCAATAAAGGTAATCGTCGCAGCAGCATGGGGGGCTGCGCCTAAAACTTGGCCTGTATCGGCATGGATACCAGAAGGAATATCGAGCGCAAAAATGGGTGCGCGTAAGTGCTGCATTTTTTTAATCGCTGCGACTGCCGCATCGCGCAAATTGTCTTTTAAGCCCGTTCCGCAGATGGCATCGACGATAATATCGGGATGAGGTAAATTCATTTTTTCCTGAAACGGCTGCATGGGAATATGGGCTTGTTGGCATATTTCGAAGGCTTCTTTGGCCGCGCCCTGCTGAGGCTCAGGATGGCCGACCTGGCAAATGTCGACTTTTAAGCCCCGTTCATGGGCTTGCTGTGCCAGCACATAACCATCACCCCCATTATTACCACTGCCGCAAAAGACTAAAATATGCTGGGCATTCGGCCAGCGGCGTAATAAAAAATCAACAGCCGCCTTGCCTGCGCGCTGCATCATCACTTGTTCGGTAATACCGAAACGTTCTTGCGCAAGTCGTTCTAATTCGCGGATTTGTTGGGTCTGATAGATGGCGGTTTTGATGGATTGCATGTTAGCTCCCGCATACTCAAATAGGTGAATAAGAATAAGATGCCAATAATTACACCTAATGATACTAACACAGAGACATGAACCCAAGGCTCAATCACCATTTTGCTGCCGACAAATATGAGGATTAGTGCAATTCCATACTTCAGTAAACGGAAACGCGTAGCCATGTCGGCCAAAATGAAATACAGAGCACGGAGGCCCAAGATAGCAAAAATATTAGAACTCCAGACGATGAAAGGATCAGTCGTGATAGCAAAAATAGCTGGAATGCTATCGAAAGCAAAAATCAAATCGCTGATTTCGATGAAAATTAAGGCGAGAAATAATCCTGTTGCATACCATTTCGCATTTTTTCGAATAAAAAAACGCTCGCCGTGGATTTCTTGAGTAATGCGTAAAAAGCGTTTTAAGAACTTAATCAGCGTGGTGTCAGCTAAATCTTTTTCTTTTTCACGCAGCAAACACATCTTAATGCCGGTTAAGATTAAAAAAGCACCGAGGATATATAAAATCCAATGGAAATGCGTGATTAACCAGGTACCGCCTAAAATGAGCACTAAGCGTAAAATAATCGCACTCCATATACCTATCGAAAAAATTCGTTGTTGATAGGCAGAGGGGATTCGAAATTGATGAAACACCATATAGAAAGCAAATAAATTATCGACGGATAAGGATTTCTCAATTAAATAACCCGCAAAAAATTCTAGCGCTTTCTCATTTGCTAATGCCGTGGTCGCATTGTAATAGACATATAGCCATAAAAGACCATTAAAAATGAAGGCACTGCTGATCCATACCACTGTCCAAGCAAGCGAAGCTCGTAACGATGGCTGAGCCGTACGGGATTTACCGTGGAGCACCCAGGTATCAAGACTGAGTGCGACCACGAGAAAAATTGAAAAACCTATCCATATCCATGTGCTTGCGATGTCATTTACCATGCTGGTGTATTCTTCAAGTTAGTTGCTGCGTCCCTAATAGGATAATCATTGCTATTGAGAATAATATCAGAAATCCTAACAGCACTTTACCCCCACGAACTTGGTAGCCTTTTGCAATCTTTCGATGGTAACGACCTTTCCAAGCCATCCAGGAAGGTAGCAAAATCAATAGAATGACAGAGTAAATACCACCATAGGCCAGTGCTTTTACAAACATATGGGGGTAAAACAATACAATCCCTAATGGCGGGAGGAAAGCAAGAAGATGAACCAATAATTTACTTATCCCTTTCTTTTCTAGTTGTAATCCATCTGCCAAGAAATCTGCTAAGCATAATGCAACGCCTAAGAAGGAGGTGACGACACAAATAGAAGTAAATAATTTCAAGAAGAAGGTCACTGACGTACTCGAAACGGCAGTACTTAGCATATTCACTAAGTCGCCGGTGGAGCTCGTTGGTTGCAGTGTAATAATCCCCATGATGACGGCATCCCAGGCGATATAACAAATCAAGGGAATAATGCCACCTATAATAATAGCGGCTCGTAATTTTTTAACATCCCCGCTAAAGTAAATCCGTAAACTGGGCACAATCGTCGCATAACCGAATGAACAAACCGTCACAGCGATGGCAGTAATCGATGTTAATTCTTTCATATCCCCGTTGCTTAGTTTACCGGGTGAAATAGAAAACACGAGTAACCCGATGAGTAAGGCATAAGCACCGAGTTTAATAAACATCAAACCGCGATTTACATAGTCCACTGAGCGAATGCCACAATAGACGACCGTGCCAAATAAAATGGTAAATAAGAAAGAAGCTACCCAAGCGGGCAAGTTCATTCCAGTGGCCAGTAAGAGGTTATGTAATAAATCGCTACCACCAGCGATGTAAGCGCAAAGTAGCGAGTAGAGCAATAATAAGAAGGTAGCCCAGGCGATAATCTGGCCAATAGGACCGATAGTGGCTTTAGCCATAGAAATGAGATTGCTGTTTTGTGGCAACCAGAGGTTCACTTCTAACAATAATAATGCACCGGCTGTCATCACAAACCAGCAGCCAAATAACAATATTAAGGAACCCGTAAAGCCAAGTTGAGCGGTTGCAATCGGTAAGCCTAACATTCCGGCACCGATAGAGGTGCCGACGATGAGCAGCACACTGCCTAATAATTTGAAATCCATCTTGTTCTCCTGTGAGAGTTAATGATACCTGGTTTTTTTGTTTATTTTTGCTTGCTACAATTTGTCAGAAAAAGAGGATTATTTACGCCAACCGGCGTAAAAATAAAAAAAGCAGGTAAAATAACCGCATGTGCCTTCAGGAGAAAGCGAAGAACCAGCGATGTTGAATAAGTTATTTTGGCGCATGCTTAATATTCAGCTATAATTTTGCCACATCTTAGCTAATAGCAGTTACTTTTGTCAAAATATTTTATGCAGCACTTAGCAACTCAGATCAAAGCATGGGGCCTGGCGCTTGGTTTTCAGCAAATTGGCATTACCGATACGGATCTCTCCCGCTATGAAGAACGATTTTTAGAATGGCTGGCAAAGGGATTTCACGGCACCATGGATTATATGCAACGGCATGGTACAAAACGTACGCGGCCGGCGGAATTAATACCGGGAACGATTCGGATTATTTCGGCGCGGCTTGATTATTTACCGCCGGATACCGATTGTATGGACGTATTGAATAATCCCGCAAAAGGTTATATTTCACGTTACGCACTAGGACGGGATTATCATCGGCTGATGCGTAAACGACTCATGCTGTTAGTAGAAAAAATTCAAACGGCGATTCAACCATTTGGTTATCGTGCTTTTTCAGATAGCGCACCTGTGATGGAAAAATCGATTGCAGAAAAAGCTGGTTTAGGATTTGTCGGCAAGCATACGAATTTAATTAATACGAAAGCAGGTTCCTGGTTTTTTCTTGGCGAAATCTACACCGATCTGCCATTGCCGATTGATAACCCTCAAGAGCGAAGTCATTGTGGTTCCTGCCATGCTTGTATGGATATTTGTCCCACACAAGCGATTATCGGCCCTTATCAGTTAGATGCTAGGCGGTGTATTTCTTATTTAACAATTGAATTGCGGGAATCGATTCCTGTCGAATTGAGGCGATTAATGGGGAATCGTATTTATGGCTGTGATGATTGTCAGTTAGTTTGTCCTTGGAATAAATTTGCGAAACCCACTCAAGAAAAAGCATTTCATCCGCGGCAAAATTTACAGGCGCCGCGCTTACTGGATTTATTTGCATGGACAGAGGCAGAATTTCTTCAGTATACAGAAGGCTCAGCGATTCGGCGCATTGGGTATGAGTGTTGGTTGCGGAATATTGCTGTGGCACTAGGTAATGCACCGTATGACGCAACGATTGTGCAAGCCTTGCAGGGACAGTTAGATCATCCATCAGCGATGGTCAGAGAACATGTAGAGTGGGCACTGGCAGAACAATATCAAAAGATAGCCGCCCTTTGATCTATTTCATTACTTCTCCATTCAACAAATTGTCCCGATAATATTTCAACTCCGCAATCGAGTCCCGAATATCATCCAACGCCAGATGCCGCGATTCTTTTTGAAACCCATTATAAATCTGCGGTGCCCAACGCAATGCCAATTCTTTCAACGTACTCACATCGATCAATCGATAATGAAAATATCTTTCTAATGCTGGCATATACCGCGCCAAAAACCGTCTATCCTGCCAAACACTATTTCCACACATCGGCGATTTCCCTTCCGGAACATATTGCCGCAAAAACGCTAGCATCTCCGCTTCCGCTTGCGCCTCATTAATCGTACTCGCTTGCACTCGCGCCACTAATCCGGAACTCGTATGCTGTCTCGTACACCATTCATCCATCCCAGCCAACAATTCACTCGGTTGATGGATCGCAAAAACGGGGCTTTCCGCCAAAATATTTAAATGCGAATCTGTCACAATCGTTGCCATTTCAATAATGCGATCTTTTTCCGGCCGCAGCCCGGTCATTTCTAAATCAATCCAGATAAGGTTATCTGCGCTTACTGGCATGGAGAAGTTTCCTCTTTTGATAATGCTTTTATGTTAACAGTCAGGTAAATTATCGCCACCTTAATTTGAGGCCTTATTATGCTAACGAACAGTATCGCTGTCATTATTGCTTATTTTTTTGGCTCTGTCTCAAGCGCCATTATTGTTTGTAAGCTCATGGGCTTACCCGATCCCCGCACGCAAGGCTCACAAAATCCGGGTGCCACAAATGTCCTGCGTATGGGTGGTAAAAAAGCAGCTTTGATTGTCTTGTTAGGTGATATGTTAAAAGGCTTCATCCCCGTATTAGCAGCTAACTATTACGGCTTAAACGAGATAGGTATTGCCCTCGTTATGTTAGCTGCCTTTATCGGCCACTTGTTCCCCATTTTCTTTCACTTTAAAGGGGGTAAAGGAGTTGCCACTGCAATTGGATGTTTATTAGCCCTCTCCTTGCCCGTGGCATGTGCCTGGATTGCCACTTGGTTAGTAATAGCATTGCTTTTTCGCTACTCTTCTTTAGCTGCATTAATGGCTTCGCTGCTAGTCCCTATTTATGCGTGGTATTTCACTCACAGTCAGGTTTATGTCATAACGATAGCCATCATGAGTATCATTTTGATTTATCGCCATCAGCGCAATATCCATAATCTGTTAACAGGAACAGAACGCAAAATTGGGAAAAAGAAAGTGCTATAAAATAGGTTTAACCTCACTCAACGGCCAGCGGGGATACACTTCAACACTTAATCCTTCCCGTTCTCCACCTAATAACCGCTGACAACCTGTATACGCAATCATGGCACCATTATCAGTACAAAACTCCAAGCGAGGAAAATACAACGACACACCCTCTTGCTGACTCATCTCTGTTAACGCTTGCCGCAATGCCGTATTCGCCCCCACTCCTCCTGCAATCACCAAGCGACGCCATCCTGTTTTTTGGAAAGCGCGTCGGCATTTGATGACAAGTGTTTCTACTATCGCATCCTGAAAAGCCCGAGCAATATCTGCTTTCGTTTGTGCGTCTAAGCCATGCTCGTGGACAGTATTTAAAGCAAACGTTTTCAGTCCACTAAAACTGAAATCTAACCCTTGCCGATTCACCATGGGCCGAGGGAAATGAAACCGTTCAGGATTGCCTTTCTCTGCCAGCTTAGCGAGTGCTGCACCCCCCGGATAACCTAGCTCTAATAACTTAGCTGTTTTATCGAAGGCTTCCCCTGCAGCATCATCTAACGTATCGCCAATAATTTGATACCGCCCTAGCCCTGCTACTTTCACTAATTCGGTATGACCACCCGAGACCAATAACGCGATAAAGGGAAAAGCAGGTGCATCGTGTTCTAAAAAGGGTGCCAGCAAGTGGCCTTCCAAATGGTGCACTCCTACGGTTGGCACCCCCCACGCAAAACCCAGGGTCCGTCCCAGCATAGCACCGACTAGCAACGCTCCCACTAGGCCAGGGCCCTTGGTATAAGCCACCCCTTCTATTTGCTCTGCTGCCAGCCCTGCCTTTTGCAATACTTCTTCAATCAGCGGCACTGCCTTGCGCACATGGTCCCGCGAAGCGAGTTCGGGGACCACCCCACCAAATGCAGCATGGGTCGCCGTCTGGCTATACAAACTATGTGCCAGCAACCCTTGCTGAGCGTCATAAACTGCGATACCGGTCTCATCGCAAGATGTTTCAATACCTAATACGCGCATGGTGGGCCCTGGAATAGTTATCTAAAAGTGTCCTTATTCTAGAAGACTCTTTACATTTCTCAAGCTCTGGCATTAGAATTGCGCTTCTTATTGTTTAATAAATTAGGAATAATCCTCTGCTATGCCAACTGTACGTGTAAGAGACAATGAAAACTTCGAATTAAGCCTTCGCCGTTTTAAGCGGCTTTGTGAAAAAGCCGGTATCCTGGCTGATTTAAGACGCCATGAATTCTATGAAAAACCCACCTGGAAACGTAAACGTAAGAAAGCTGCGGCGATTAAACGTTATCAGAAGAAAATCTTGCGCGAACATATGGCCATGGAACGTGATCGTCAACCCATTGGCACCGGTTCTGGCAGTAAAAATAAAGAAGCTGCTTAATAAAGGAGCAACGAATGAGCTCTCCTATCAAGGAAAAAATCCTTGAAGATATGAAAGTTGCCATGCGTAGTCAGGAAAAAGAACGTTTGGCAACTATCCGGCTTATTATGGCTGCGCTTAAACAGCGCGAAGTGGATGAGCGGATTGTCCTTACTGATGAGCAAATCATCGCTGTCCTCAATAAAATGATCAAACAGCGTCGAGATTCCATTACCCAGTATGAAGCGGGCAACCGAGCGGATTTGGCACAAAAAGAAGCAGAAGAAATTCGGGTGATTCAGCAATACTTGCCGGCACAGATGGATGAAACAGAATTGGACAAGATTATTCAGGCTGCTATCCACGAATCAGGCGCTACGTCTGCAAAAGATATGGGCAAAGTCATGGGGTTGGTGAAGCCTAAGGTCCAAGGGAAGGCCGATATGACGATCGTCAGTGCCAAGGTGAAAGAACAATTGGCGGGATAAAAGTTCCTGTCGCCAAGCCAAGCAATCATGGCATAATCTCTCGAGCGTCATCTGCAACCAACGTCGTTTTTTGGCAGGCACCTATATGGCTGAAATGATCCCTCGCGAGTTTATTGAATTATTATTAGCCAAAATCGATATCGTCGACGTTATTAATGCCCAAGTTCCTTTGCGTAAAAAGTCAGGCAGTAATTATTTTGCCTGCTGTCCTTTTCACCAAGAAAAAAACCCTTCTTTTTCAGTGAGCCAGCCTAAACAATTTTATTATTGCTTCGGCTGCGGCGCGAGGGGGAATGCGATCGATTTTCTGATGCAATATGAACACTTACGCTTTCCCGAAGCCATCGAAACACTGGCCCGCACTGCGGGTATGGAGATTCCTCGATCAGTTGCCCAATCCAAGCAAGAAGACTCCTTGCCCCAGCTTTATGATTTAATGGCACTCATCAGCACCCATTACTACGATCAAATGCGGCATTCCCAGCGCGCCATTGCCTATCTCAAGCAGCGGGGAATTACCGGTACCATCGCCAGGCAATTTAGCCTCGGTTATGCTCCTAACAGTTTTCATCACTTACTCGATACTTTCGGTAAAACGACAGCGGATCAGAAAAAGCTCTTAGATACGGGTTTAATCATCAAGAAAAATGAAGGCGGTCATTATGACCGCTTTCGTGATCGTATTATGTTCCCTATCGCAGATTATCGCGGCCGGATCATTGGTTTTGGCGGCCGTATTCTGGATCATGGCGAACCTAAATATTTAAATTCGCCGGAAACGGTCTTATTCCAAAAAGGTCACGAATTATACGGTTTATATCAAGCCCTCAAGGCAAATCGCAAATTACAGCGTATCTTGATCGTGGAAGGCTACATGGATATCATCGCGCTCTTTCAACATGGCATCACTTATGCCGTAGCCACCTTAGGTACCGCGACTACTAGCCATCACTTCCAGCGGCTCTTTCGTTACACCTCAGAGATCATTTTTTGTTTTGATGGCGATGAAGCCGGTCGAACAGCAGCTTGGCGAGCGTTGCAAGTGATCTTCCCCCTCATGCACGACAACTTACAAGTTCGTTTTCTCTTTCTCCCTGAAGGCGAGGACCCTGACACACTTGTCCGCAAAGAAGGTAAACCTCTGTTTGAAAAACGCTTGGATGCAGCGCTATCCCTATCGACCTTCTTTTTTCAAACGCTGGCCCAGCAAAGCGATATCAACACCCTAGAAGGCCGTGCACGCTTTGCCTCTGCTGCGCTTGTTTATATTAAACAATTGCCGACAGGGACGATTTTCCAGGATATCTTGCTCGAAGAACTCAGCAAACGCGCTAGGGTTGATATCCAATCATTAAAACAGCAACTCCATACCACTCAAGTGGGAACCATGAGTGCAAGCTCACCTCCGGAAAGAAATCGCCAGGCTGCAAGAACAGTGCTTCATCCTTCTATCCGTCTAGCGCTCGCCTTGCTGATTCAGTACCCTTCCCTCCTCTCGCATCTTTCCGGCCCCCTGCCCCAAAGTCGATTAGAAGGAGCGGAGCTGCTGAGCCAGCTAATTGAGATTATTAAGAAAAATCCTGCCCTTACAACAGGCACCTTAATGGAACATTGGCGCGAGCATCCGGATGAAGCTCTACTGGCTCAGCTAGCCCAGTGGGAGCATATGCTCCCTGAGGAAGGGATAAAAGACGAGTTTTTAGGGGTGATCCGCCAACTGACCATTCTTAGCATAGACGAAGAGATTAACCGACTGCTAGCCAAGGCGGCTCAAGAAGGGTTATCAGACGAAGAAAAACTAGAACTTTCCGCCTGGATTGCGAAAAAAAAGACTATAATTAATTAGGAAAAATGACTTTTTGATGAATTTCCTGCATAATAATAGATTCGCCAACATTCAGATTTTAATCGTATAGGTTATTTGCTATGGCTGCTACCAACCAACAAGATGACGCGCAAAAAGAATCACAATCCCGCATTAAAGAATTAATTAACCGCGGCAGGGAACAGGGTTACCTGACGTATGCCGAGGTCAATGATCATTTGCCTGCTGATATTACTGATCCCGAGCAAATTGAAGACATTATCGGCATGATCAGCGACATGGGTATTCACGTTGCTGAACAACCGCCGGAAATGGAAGAATTACTGTTCACCGAGAAAGAAGCTCCCGAAGAAGAAGCGACCGAAGAAATGGCCAATGCCTTGGCGGTGGTCGATGGAGAACTAGGCCGAACGACGGATCCTGTCCGTATGTATATGCGTGAAATGGGCCGGGTGGAATTGCTTTCTCGTGAAGGCGAAATTGCAATCGCGAAGCGAATCGAAGAAGGCATGAACCAAATGCTGACGACCCTTGCTTATCAGCCACAAATGATTGCTGAAGTATTAGGCGATTTCGATCGCGTAGAAAAAGGCGAACTGCGGTTAAGCGATGTCATCAGTGGCTATATTGAACCTAACCTGGAGGGAGAAGGTGAAGATGAAGAAGGTGGGGGGAAAGGCGGTGAGGAAGCTGCTTTAGCAGAAGAGGAAGAAGGAGATGGGGAGGCAGCAGCTGATCCTTTTGATGATGATGCAGGCTTAGACCCTGAAGTCGCGCGAGAACGGTTTAACGGTTTGCGCACGCTTTATAATGAAGCGATTGCTTACGAAAAGAAATATGGCGAGAAGCATAAGAAATATATCGCTAAGCGGGATGAATTAGCCAAATATTTTATGGACATTAAACTGTCCCCACGCCAATTTAATAAATTATCACGCAAAATGCGCAATATGCTTGATGAAATCCGTATGCAAGAACGCATGATTATGGATTATTGCGTAAACAAAGGTAAATGGCCGCGCAAATTATTTATTAGCTCGTTTGTTAATAATGAAACAAATATCGATTGGTTGAAAGAACATGAAAGTAAGAGCTATTACCGCGATATTGAAAAATATGTAAATGACATTCAACGCGCTCAGAAGAAATTAATTTCCTTAGAAGAACAGATGCGAATGACAATTGCTGAAATCAAAGAAGTCAATCGTCGCCTCTCGATTGGTGAAGCCAAAGCGCGTCGTGCAAAGAAAGAAATGGTAGAAGCGAATTTGCGATTAGTGATTTCGATTGCGAAAAAATATACCAATCGTGGTTTGCAATTTCTTGATTTGATCCAAGAAGGGAATATTGGGTTGATGAAAGCAGTTGATAAGTTCGAATATCAACGGGGTTATAAATTCTCCACGTATGCAACATGGTGGATACGTCAAGCAATTACGCGTTCAATCGCTGATCAAGCGCGTACGATTCGTATTCCGGTGCATATGATAGAAACGATTAACAAATTGAATCGTATTTCGCGTCAATTATTGCAGGAAACGGGTCAGGAACCGACGCCGGAAGAATTGAGTCGTAAGATGAATATTCCGGAAGATAAGATTCGTAAGATTCTGAAAATTGCGAAAGAACCGATTTCGATGGAAACACCCATTGGTGATGATGAAGATTCACATTTGGGTGACTTTATCGAAGATATGAATTCTATTTCACCCATTGATGCAGCGACAAATTTTGGTCTGTCAGAAGCAGTGCAAAAGGTATTGGCTTCTTTGACGCCGCGTGAAGCGAAAGTGTTGCGTATGCGGTTTGGTATTAATATGAATACAGATCATACGTTGGAAGAAGTAGGTAAGCAGTTTGATGTGACGCGCGAGCGTATTCGTCAGATTGAAGCGAAAGCATTGCGTAAGCTGCGTCATCCATCGCGTGCTGAGCAGTTGCGAAGTTTCTTGGAAGAGCAAGAGTAACAAACAGGGTGTTCCGTGTCATGCTGGGTGGCCGGCATGACACGGATAGGAGCCAGGGAGGCGTTTGTGGTTACTATTCTGTTGATTCTGATTGTCCTTTTCATTCTCTATCTTGTCTTTACGTATAATCGATTAGTTCGTTTGCAAAATCTCACCAAAGAAGGTTGGAGTGGGATTGATGTGCAATTGAAGCAGCGGGCGAATTTGATTCCAAATTTAGTAGAAGCAGTCAAAGGGTATATGGGGCATGAGCGTGGGGTATTAGAGAAGCTGACGGAATTGCGGACACAATGCTTGGCTTCAGGGACTATGCAGGAGCGGTCGGCGAATGAGAATCAGCTGACAGGGGCGCTGCGGCAATTGTTTGCGTTGGCGGAAAATTATCCGGATTTGAAGGCGAGTCAGAATTTTATTGAATTGCAGCAGGCGCTTTCGAATGTGGAGAATCAGATTCAGTTGGCGAGGCGGTATTATAATGGGACGGCGAGGGATTTTAATATTTTGGTGGAGTCGTTTCCGAGTAATTTGGTGGCGAGAGGATTTGGGTTTGGGCCGGTGCAGTTTTTTGAGATTGAGGATGCAGCGGAGAGGGATGTGCCAAGTGTGAAGTTTTCTTGAGGGACGAGGAATGGGGGTAGGAGTTTTAAAAGCATATTTTTTAAATTCTTTTTCATTTCTTTTGTTTTTCTTTTTTTCCATCTTACTCTTCTTTGCTTTTTCTTCCTCAGTGTTTGCGTATGGGAGTGAAAAGATTTTAAATTTTGAAAGTAACATTGTGGTGAATAAAGATGCGTCTGTTGATGTGACGGAAATTATTTCTGTTTATGCAAATCAAGAACGGATTTTGCATGGGATTGTTAGGCAATTGCCTACGTATTATGTAGATAGTTATGGTGTGGCACATTCGACGAGTTATGAATTGAAAGAGGTTTTAGTTAATAATGCGCCGTCGGATTATCATACGGCGTTTCCTTATCATCAGTTTAAGGTTTATGTGGGGAGTGCTGATAAGATTTTGGCACCAGGAATTTATGTATATACCATTCAGTATCATGTGAATGAGGCTATTAACTTTTTAAAAGATGCAGATGAATTATATTGGAATGTGACGGGGAATGAGTGGGAATTTCCTATTTTGAAAGCTTCTGCTGATATTCATTTGCCGGAAGGCGCGAAAATTATTAATTATGCGGGGTATACCGGCCCAGTGGGGGCACAAGGGCACAATTTTTATGCTCAAATTTCGGCAGAAAATGCAATGACGTTTACAACGCTGCAGCCTTTGATGCCGGGTGAAGGGCTGACGATTGCAGTGGCGTGGCCGAAAGGGATTGAGCAAGCGCCCACGTTTGTGCAAAAAATGCGTTGGAGTTTTCATGTTAATCAGACGCAATATCTTTTAGTGGAAATAACGGCGCTGATTTTCTTTTATTATTTATGTATGTGGTCATGGCATGGTCGCCATTGGCGTAATCGCACGATTATTCCTATTTTTGAACCTCCGCTTCATCTCTCCCCTGCTGCCCTTCGGTATATTCGTCATATGCGCTTTGATATTAAAGGGTTTACAGCAGCGATTGTGGATATGGCGATTAAAGGGGCGTTGACGATTCAAAATAATCATCAGCATTTTTCTTTAATAGAGAAAAATAGAAATGCCGTAATAGCGGATGAAGAAAAAGCAGTCTTGTATTCATTATTTGATGATAAGACAACGCTCGATTTAACGCCGAAAAATTTCGCCTCCATTCGAGGTGCGCGTGCAGCAGCGAAGACGTCATTAAAAAATGCTTACAAAAATGTGTATTTTACTGACAATTCTCGTTATTTAATCCCAGGCTGGTTGCTTACAGGCGTGGTTTTCCTTTTAGTCGCTTTTTCTTCCGGCAATGCTCTCCCTACTCTCTTAAATCTTATCATGTTCACAGTTTTGATCATCTTCGCCATCTTTTTTGGCTTTAAAGCGATGGACAGTATTAAAAATGCTTATGAATTTATTTCTTTTAGCACAGTGGGACCTGCTATTTCCGCTTTATTCGCGTTTATAGCCGTGCTAGCGATGCTAATAAGCACATCGGTGCTCAATTTGTCCATGGTTCCATTGGCGATTTTCCCTTTGTTATTTCTTCTCGTCATTTTTAATCTGATTTTTTATCAATTATTGCTCGTCCCGACAGCAGAAGGATTTAAGCTGATTGATCAAATTGATGGCTTTAAATTGTTTCTGACAACGACGGAACGCTATCGACTTAACCAGTTAACTATTCCTCAGCAGGCGCCCGAGTTGTTTGAGACTTACCTGCCCTATGCTATTGCGCTAGATGTAGAGGCTGAATGGGGTGAGCAATTTAGCCGGATGCTCCAAGCGGCGGGCACCGAGGCACCAGCTTATTCCTATCAACCGGCGTGGTATAGCAGTACCACACCTTTTAGGGCGGGGACGGTGATGGCATTTCCTGTGCTATTAAATAGTGGGCTGACGAATTCGATTAGTGCTTCTTCCTCTGCCAGCGGCGGAGGCGGCTCTGTGGGGGGAGGAAGTGGAGGCGGTGGTGGCGGGGGATGGTGATTTTTTCTAAAAATATGTATATCATTGGCACTTTCCGCGAAAACGGGCCCATAGCTCAGTTGGTCAGAGCAGGGGACTCATAATCCCTTGGTCCTAGGTTCAAGTCCTAGTGGGCCCATGTAGTGGAATTTTAGGGGTTTATTTCTTCCTTATCACTAAGCACTTCGTTTAATTCTTCTTCAATTTCTTCAATCGTAGGCAACTTAGCTTTCAAATCTTTCGGCAAAGCCTTGGACAATGCGTATTCGGAAACGCCGATCGGCATTTTCATGCTTCGTAACGCATATTCAGCAATCACTTTATTTTTTGACTTGCATAATAAAATACCTATCGTTGGATTATCTCCTTCCTTCCGCATCAAATCATCAACGGCTGCAAGATAAAATCCAAGTTGGCCAGTGTGTTCTGGTTTAAATTTAGTTGCCTTGAGCTCAATCACGACGAAACAGCGCAAGTTTAAGTGATAAAAAAGCAAATCGATGAAAAATTCTTGATCATCAAATGTCAATGGTACTTGTGAGCCAACAAAGGCAAATCCTTGGCCTAATTCAAGCAAAAAATCTCGGACATGCGTAACCAATGCATCTTCAATTGCCATGAGCCTTTCCATGAATGTTGACATCCTCGCCGCCCTAAAGGACGACGATTCCTACCGCATTCAAGCAACGAGCGCCTGAATCACTTCGGTGGGTTCCTGCTTCCTCGAGCGGCCTAACTGCACCTCCTCTCCACAGGCTAACCGGGCATGTCCTGCCCTTAAAATATTGATGGCTCCCACCATGTCTGCATGATTTTCATAGCCACATTTCATACAAACAAACTGCGATTGGGTTGGTCTATTTTCCCCTGATACATAGCCACAAGGGGGACAGGTCCTACTCGTGTTTTTTGCTGCCACCACAACCACCACGCCACCGCGCCATTGTTGCTTATATTCCAGTTGCCGACGAAATTCAAACCACCCTTGGTCTAAAATCGCTTTATTGAGACCTGATTTTGCTTTCACATTTTTACCCGGCACGCGTTGGGTCCCCGCTGCGCTTTTACTCATATGCTTTATTTGCAAGTCTTCAATACACACCATCGCGTGGTTTTTGCTAATCGCATGTGTTGTTTGATGCAAATAATTTTGACGAATATGTTTTATCTTACTATGCAAACGGTTCACTGCTTGCAGAGCTTTCTTCCAATTCTGACTGAATTTCTTCTTTTTGCTCACGCGACGTTGCAATGTCGCTAATCGCTTCTGATGACACTTAAAACTATTGACACTTTCAAAGACGGTTCCATCGGATAATGTCGCCAATTGCGCTATCCCCACATCCACTCCAATGGCACTCGATGAAGGATGAAGGGGAATTTCTACTTCTCGTTCTGTTTGTATGCTCACATACCACTTTTCACCGCTACGACTTGCTGTGACATTACTTATTTTTCCTTCCACCTGTCGACTGTTGCGATAACGTAGCCAGCCCAATTTGGGAAGAAAGATTCGACTATTTGTTTGGTCTAATTGACAGCCTTGAGGAAAACGAAAGGCATCTTTCGCTCTTCGGCGCTTACGCCGAGGAAAATCGGCTCGCTTGGCGAAAAAATTTCGATAGGCACGTTCTAAATCTTTTAACGATTGTTGCAAGACTTGTGAATGCACCTCTTTTAACCAAGCCATCTCAGGAGCATGACGCCATGCCGTCAGTTGCTTGCAGAGCCCTGCATAACTCAGTTTCTTTTCACCCTGTTCATAGCGTTCTTTTTGCAACGCTAATGCTTTGTTATAAACAAACCGACTTGAACCTGCAAAACGATAAAGCAAGCGTTTTTGACAGCCTGTTAACTTTAGTTCAAATTTAAATGCTTGCAATCGTTTCATGCCGAAAATATACTTTGGCCTATGAATAAAATCAACCAAATTCGAGCCGGAAGACACTGTGTATTTGCCATGCATGTACATTTGGTCTTTGTGACAAAATATCGCAAGAAGATTTTTGATGTTAACGTCATTGACTCGCTGAAATCGATCTTTACCCATGTTTGTCATGACTTTGAGGCCACCCTCATTGAAATGGAGGGTGAAAATGATCACGTACACTTACTGGTGGAATATCCCCCTAAGATCGCTGTTTCCACTTTAGTGAACAGTTTGAAAGGTGTTTCCAGTCGATTACTCCGCAAGCAATTTCCAGAATTAAGCAAAGCCTATTGGAAAGGCGTACTATGGTCACCGAGTTATTTTGCTGCTTCTTGTGGCGGCGCACCTATTCATATCATTAAGCAATACATCCAACAACAAAATTCCCCAACCTAGAAAAACATGGGACATCTTCGGTGTCCTTGCTATTCATCTTCGGGCTAAACCCCCAAGCTTTCCGCGGGATTTTGGTAAATGTTCATGAAAATTGGATGTTTTTTTATCAATAACTCCTTGTCTCGCATACCATTCACGAATTTCTTCTTCCTTAACCATTTGAATTAAGCGAATAATATGCCCCCATGGCAATTGCGATACAGCTTGTGTCGCAATTGGAAAGTTAGGATAATTGCGTGCAAATTGCCTCATTCTTTGCAGATTACGAACCGAAAAGCCTTCCATACCGGGAAAAGCTTGGCGCATATCGTGTGAAAGTTGTTCTAAAAAATGTTCACCCCATTTATATTCTTTTTGGTACTGTATAATTTCTGAACCCAACTTCCAATAAAATATAATTTGCTCACTGTTTATCGACATTGCAACACGAATTTGCGCTGATTTTAAACGTTCACTCATTTCACTAAGAAAACGCTTATAGTTTTCATCTAAATTTAACGCTGTTGCTTTTTGTTCAAGCTGTTTTATCATATTCAAATCCTATTTTGGTTCAGTCTTATTGGGACACTTCATCAATTTCAACAAATGATCGGTAATCATTTGGATCGGCGCCCTGAGCCGTTTTAAGGCATAGGCGGTGATATCGAGACTTTCTAATAAAAGTTCGTCATAAATCATACAAAGCAAAACGCACACCTGACGGATTGATCACCTTCTTCATAATCTTGCGCAGCTCAACGACATAACCCATTTTACCGTTGTCAGAAAAAACAAATTTTGTTGCGGATTGATTTTGGCGGGAAAGCAGCAAATTATACAGAAAATCAGATAGCGATAACATATGTGTTTGATGATTTTTTGTATCTGTAATGTTTAATGTCTTCGCTTTCAAATCAACCTAAACCCAGGTTAATCGCGCGGCATATTTCTAAAAAGATTGGGTTTATATTGATCTGTAGATAAAGTAACATACCCTCTCTTAAATTGATTTGAGTAAAAATTCATGCCTATTAAAGAAAAAGGAAATTTCGAAAAATTAACTTATTTAGCTTCCTTGAATAGCCCTACAGAAAAAACTTTCTTCAATATGTTAGTTCATGACAATCCCCATGTACTTGCCTCATTGCTAACTTTAATTGAACATGCCATTAAAAAGCCCGTTAAATCGCCTGAACATCAAAATGCACAAAAGGTTTGCTTACTTTTAGATCATTTTAAAATACGTTTGCCTTCTATATTTAAAGCAGCGGAAAAAATTCTGTATGCAAAAAACAATGATATCGATAACAAACAAGAAAATCAGTTACTGCTAAGTCAGGATAATACCATTACAGTATATGAATACTTTCTCAAAAAAATAGAAGCAGAAGCATCTATTCAACAAGACTCTATCGAGTTAGAGTTATTAAATTCAGAAAAATATCAAGCATTAGCTGAAATGATCTCAAGTGCTAATAACAATAAAATTAGCTATAAAAATTTAAAAAACCTCATCCTAGGCGGAGGCGATCAACAATAAAATCTTTTTCCAAATAAGGAAAACACTATGAAAGAAATTTATTTAGAAGACGCAATAGTACCCCATCCCGAAATAAACACTACCTACTACATCTTTGATAAAGATTCAAATAAAAAAATAATAGCGAGATTTATCGGTGATAAAATTCCGGAATTTAGTTACATTGACTTAACAGGTCTTACGTCTTGCCAAGGCACTCAATTAGAAAGCTATCATTTCAAAGATCCTTTTTTTTCAAAAGATGCGCTACCTCCTAGCTCTGATCTCAAATATGGATCGCCGCTGTTTAATTGGATGAGTGATACTAAAAGACTCCTCGAAGTAAATGAAATTACTATTCATTTTAATTCTGGCCAAAACAATCTTTTGGACTCTCATTTTTGCACCAAAGGAAACCGAGCGCACAAAAACATGGAGCATTGTAACGTCACTTTACAAAAAGAATGCCAAGCATTGGCTGGTGATATTCCAGTTGTTTCCGGTGATTATCCTATATTTTTTAAAGATAATCCAAGTTTTGAAGTTTTATCAGATTTATATCAAAAGTTTATTAATTACAATGATAACTATAAACTAAGCAAACAATACGAAAATAGTAAAAGCAAATGTTTTATGCGAGCACATGTGAGCACTGTGTTATGTGATTTGCATGGAATAAATACTGCTAAATTATATAAAATTTATAACCAAAATGACTGGCAAAAATTTGTCGCCAATAAAAGTTGGTGGTTCCATTGTGCAAGTATGTTGATAGATAATCAAAATCGAAAGTGGGTTTGGGATCCATGGGTAGGATTCAATCAGCGTTTGTTGACATTAGATGAATGGTTAAATAAAAAGGACGAACCAAGACCGATTAAACTTAAGATAATGAATAAAGCCATTATTACGGATTTGAAATTTGGTAGTACCCCTGAGGCTTACAAGTTCCTGAAAACAAAGAGTAGTTACATGATAAATGCATTCCAAGCGGTTTTTAGCGATGCTGTACCTAACCCGCCGGAGCGACCTCTCTCAAATAAAAATTATTTTATTCCTTTAAGCCAATCGTCATTTAAAGACAATAAAAACACTTTTTTTGGATCTTATAGTGATCGCGTTGTACGATATAAAGAGATGTGTAGGGAAAAAAGGGCATTAAATGTTAAGAAGATGAGATTTGCTGTTTAGTCAGTAAAACTTGACATCATATCAAATAGCCTGAATGCAAGTGCTGCACATAAACAAGTAACGCTTCCAAACCAAAGCCTTCTTGAAACTAGCTTCCGTAAAATCCTGCTAAAAGCTAATTCGCACGCCGGAAAATCTTCATAATTCCTTAATATTTTTTCCTTATAATAAAAATTACTCTAATAAAAACTTCATTCTATTAATGACTCAGTGTTAAACAAAAAATTCATAAATAGGGGGAGTAAATCATGGAAAAATCCCTACAATTACTCTTGCAATTAAAAACAGAAAAACTTCAAGAAGCTAAAGCTCAAGGCACCTACCTGCTTGAGATTCATTCATTTGTGAATCAATTAAAAGAAGACTTCAAAGCTATCGCTCCTTTATCGTATGATCCAATCAAACAAGCCGAAAACCTCATTAAATCCTTATCGAATATAGCAGAAAGAGATTTTACAGCTTTCAGTCAATATTCCTTAGATAAATTATTACTAATATACGACATCTTTCCTAATCAAGCAGGCGAAGAAATGTATATAATGAGTGAATTCTATTCAGGTATTGAAACTGTCCTAAAACGAAGTTTAAAGCTTAACGGTGAAAAAATAACTGAAGAGAATGGACAAAATATAGCGCGTATCGAAAAAGCCATTACTACTTTAAAAAATAGTACTTCTACCTGTAAAGATATTTTATGCAAAATCATTTCTCAGGAAGCAACCAAATTGCCTAATCACGGATCCCAATATTACCTCGTAGAAGAAAAAAATATTAGGGAAGGAATATTTGATATTGATCAGCTTGCTAATGATTTAATTAATCGAACAGGTAAATTCGCTGATAGCACTTATGCTAGTTATGCTTCCCAGAAATTGGAAACAAATGTAAGAAGCTATCTCGCCACTAAAAAACTTTATGCAACTTTAGAAGACTCCAAGGAACCCGATCCCATTAAGAGACTGAAAAATTATAAACACGAATATAGCCAAAAGGAAACAAAAGAGGCTCTTTTATTTAATCCCAATCCAGAAGTAAAAATGCTTTTTATCAAAATCGGTTATTACTTAGCGAATGTTTTTACCTTCGGCGCTGTTCATCTCTTAACTAAAGGCTCTCCTATCATGTCTCCCCAGCAAAAATTAAATAAGCAAGCACATAAAGCAATAAAGGTGATTTCGGAAGACATTAATCTGTCTCCCCGAAAGAAAACCTAAGATTTAGCATATGTTAGCCATTTATTTGATCAAAAACAGCTCAAACCTTAATTTGCATCCATTCCCCTTCCGGTATATCATCATGCCGATAAACTAGAAAAATTATCTCTGCGTCATGAGGAGTAATTAATGCATTTATTATTTCATCCTACCTCTCATGCCAATCCTATCGCTTTATTCGGTTTAACATTATTACTAGGATTAATTGGCGGTGAATTAGCAGCACGAAGTTATTTTCTGCCCAGGATTACAGGCTATATTATTGTGGGATTTTTAGTCGGCCCCAGTGTTTTTAATATGGTCACTCCTTCGTTATTAGCAGGCGCCCGTATTTTCATTGAAATTTCATTAGGCCTCATCTTATTTGATCTTGGTAGACATTTAGATTTTACCTGGTTACGCCATGATCGCGGTATTATGTTAATGTCTATTGCTGAATCCAGTCTCACCTTCATACTAGCATTAAGCATTCTATTCGCATTTCAGATCCCCTTATTATATGCTGCATTAGCTGCTTCCATTATTGCTACAACCTCTCCGGCAGTGGTAATGATGGTAGCAGATGATCTTAATTCGAAAGGACCTGTTACACGCCGTACATTGATTTTAACGAGCTTAAATAATTTATTTGGGCTCGTCACTTTTACCATATTATTACCTTTTCTACGCACAACTCCCCCGCATATCCTCATCGAAAGTATTGTTTATCGCTTAATAGGCTCTATTTTGCTAGGAATAGCAATCTTCCTTCTGGTGTTAGGGATTGCTTATTTGATCGGTAAACGAAAAGAAAATCAATTTATCTTATTCATTGGCAGCGTCATGTTTGCAATCGGCGGTGCTGTGATGCTGAATCTCTCTTCTATGCTTACCCTTTTCACGCTCGGGGTTGCTGCTAGAAACTTTAATTACAAGTATTTACTGACTGAAGTAGATTTTGGATGGCTAGCGAAATTGTTTTTTATTTTATTATTCGTGATCACAGGGGCGCATATCCAATTAAACGGGCTCTGGCAAGCAACGGGGATTGTTCTGCTAATTTTATGCGCGAGAATGCTTGCTAAAATAAGTGGGATTTGGTTATTTGCTAAATATAGTCGCCTCACGAATCAACAAGCTTGGGCCCTTGGTTCTGCCCTCACACCGATGGCGGGGCTTGCTATTGGCATGTCGAACATTATCTTTGATCTTGCTCCCAACCTAGGTTATCAACTCATGACGATTATCACCACTATTGTTGCTATTTTAACAATCATCGGACCTATCGCCACTCAACTCGCTTTCATCAAATCAGAAGAAGCTTTGTTACAAAATAGCTAGTCAGAGGAATCCATGATGAATGTTTTACCTGCATTTAAAGAAAATCCTGCTTTTACTATCGGTGTCGAACTGGAATTACAATTAGTCAACTTACAAGATTTTAATCTCGCGATGGAAGCGAAAGATTTTCTGCGTCGTTTATCGGAAACCGTGCATCCAGGTGAAATTAAACCTGAAATCACCTTAGCCATGATTGAGTTAAATTCATCTGTGCATGCGTCTTATCAATCATTAATGACTGAACTTCGTGCAATGAAATCCATCGTTGCTGAAGAAGCAGCTCGCAGTCATATTGGCATCTGTGGGGGTGGTGCGCATCCTTTTCAAAAATGGAAAGAGCAACGCATTTTCCCCATCGAGCGATTCACTCATATTTCCGAGCAATATGGCTATTTAGCCAAGCAATTTACTGTATTTGGCCAGCATATTCACGTCGCTTGTCATCAGGGTGATGATGCACTTTACTTATGCCACGCTCTCGCACGCTATCTCCCCCAATTCATCGCTTTATCTGCTGCCTCACCTTTTCACCAAGGGGTTGATACCAGTTTTGATTGTTCCCGTCTCACCGTTATCAGCGCCTTTCCTCTCAGCGGTACACCTCCTTGGGTGCTTACCTGGAAAGAGTTCAGTGATTATTATGACAAAATGATGACGCTCGGCATCATTAAGAGTATGAAAGATTTTTACTGGGATATACGCCCTAAACCTGAATTTGGCACGATTGAATTACGTATTTGCGACACCCCATTAACTGTTGAAAAAGCCGCCGATCTCGCCGCATACGCCCAAATGTTAGTACACTGGCTACTGGATACACGGCCTGTTTTATCTCGGGAAATTTATTTAACCTATCTTTTTAATCGATTCAATGCCTCTCGATATGGCTTTGATGCCATCTTCATTGATCCTTTACGCCGCAAACATATCCCGTTACTCGATGATATCCTCCATACTTGTCAACAACTTGAGCCTTATGCCAAGCAACTTGATTGTAAGATTGTGCTAGAACATATTAAGAAAGCGGCCAATCGGCGTGAAAATGATGCAGCGTGGCTTAGAAAACAACATACTCTCTTTCACTCTTTAGCAGATACTGTCAGAAGCCAAACAGAACGCTGGAGCCGCGAATAAACCAAAGTGATTGTTTTCTATTCTTTTTAAGGTAAACTGGCCTTTGTTGCGGAATTAATATGTCAAAGGATTGAGAGACGAGAAGTATGGACCCTCGTAGAAAATATCACTCTGCCCGCATGCTTATGCTGGGTGGACGCAGTGTCGGCAAAACTTCTTTAATTGCTGCTTTTCTTGGAAAGAAAATTGAGCTCACTTATAACCCTACCGATGACATTCAATTTTATAACATCCACATAGGGGAAAGATTAGATTTGCTCATTCTCGATGTTCCTTATGATAATGATCTTCTTTATCAATACTTAAATGAAACAGATCCTATCTGTATTGTCTACTGCACTGATCTAACGTATGTTGAATCCCGCAAAGAAATCGCAGCATTAGATAAACTTGTCACACGCTTGGCACCTCAAGCAATAAAAATTATTCTTAATAATAAATTAGATTTAAAATATAAACTTTGCGAGATGACAGATAAAATAGAAACAGGAGAAGATAAACCGATAAAAGATATGTTATATATCAAGCCAGGGCGGGAGCATATTAAATATATTGTTTCTGGCATGGCTGAGCCTAATGAAATTACTAAAAAACACTTAAATATCAATTTACCATTAACGATGGATATATTGGAAACACGTAAGGCTGATATGTTAAAAATTATATTAAATCGTGAGGAGATTAAAATTAAAAGAAGAAATTCAGTTAAATCAGAAAAACTATCACAGCAGGATCTTGCCATTTATAATTATGAATATGAACAAGATGTCTCTGTCCTAATAAATGAAACTGTCAATGCTGCCTTTAATAATATTCGGCTTCTGATGATAGAAAAATGGATAACACCTTTGTTAAAGGCCCCTCTTATTGAAAATAGCCATCCTCTGCCTGCTAAAAAAATAAAAAAAACTTCTTCTGTTAAAAAACTTTTTGACGAAATTCAAGAAAAACTACACATAACTAATAATGGATCGAAAAATTTTTCGCCTGATGCCATCATTAAGCAAGCATCGCTAAAAAGACAATAGCCAGAGGCATTTAGCGCGATGACTTCTGAATAGGAGAAATATTTTGTGGATTTTTCTCTTGTTGATTAGGAACTCCTACTCCTCTATTAGAATTTACATATGCGGCTGAAAATAAGGTTGGAAAACTATTTATTGAATTTACTATGTGCTGTTTATAATATTGTAATTCTTGTTCTAACCTTTCGTTTTCCACTCCCAATCTATAATTAAGCTTTTTCAATTTCTCATTTTCTTGATAAGCTCTAACGTTTGGTTGTATAGAGGTGTCAAAATTAAGTAAACTTTCATATTGCGCTCTAATAGTTTCAATTTGTGCCTTTAGAATAGCAATTTGCGAGATTAGATCGCTATTTGCATTTATTAGCTCCTCATTTTCTTTTACGAAAAAATTGCATAAATCACTTAATATATGATAGCGCTCAGTAAGCTCCCCCCCACTCTCTTCATTATTTAACTTCCTTTTCTTAACCTCCGGTGAACGTTGATCCCTTCTAACAGCACGAACTAATGCATTATCCCAATTTTTTTTCTCCTCGTGACACTTTATTATTTCTTGGGTCAATTTTTTATTTTTCTGCTTCTCTTCTTCTAATTTATTTCTTAATCGTATAATCTCATTTCCATCTGACGTTAATAGAGATTTTTTACGTGATTCCATAATGTTTCCCTTATTTTTTAAGCATTTTGTGGGCATATAGACTTTCTAGGTTTATATCATAAAAAATCAATAGAAGAAAGCAAGCAAAAATTCGCCGAAAATTTGCGCAAATAATCTACTCGCTATAATTCACTCACCAAAAGTAAATGTATAAACCTCCAACCCAGGCTTTGTGGCAATCACCTGCAAAATACCACTATCAGAATGGGGCAATTCAACCACTGGGTAAAGGGTGGGGCTATTCACCGTCAAAACATGCGCTTCTTTATTATTCAATACCACTCTTACCTGCAGAGGCTGGCGTGCAGCACTTCCCATCACCATAAAAACATTGCGGGCATGAAAATGAATTTCAATTGCCGCGCCTGCAGAAATCGAAATAATTTTATCTGGGATGATTTTCCAAGTCCCCTCTAACGCCCATTCATCCTGGGGCAATTCAGCAGGAAAAGTATAAACGCCTATTGTATTCTTTAGCACGGATTCAGGACTCGCGAAGCGCTCCGCACGGGCATAACCTAAATACGTTTCAGGTGTCTGTGCCAGGGAAACAGGTTCTGTGGTGGCTGGGGTCGTGACAGACTCTTTTATTCCCAGCAAATAACGAATGTTATTTTCAGTGATATCATAATCCCCTTCACCAAAATGGGTATAAACAACATTACCATTTTTATCAATCAAATAATGCGCTGGCCAATAACTATTATGATAATTTTGCCAGGTCACAAAATTATTATCTAATGCTACTGGATAAGTAATACCGTCTTTTATAACCGCATTTTTCACATTATTGAAGTCTTTTTCAAATGCAAATTCAGGTGCATGTATGCCAATGATGACAAAACCATCATGCTGATATTTACTGTACCAGGTTTTTAAATAAGGCAAAGTGCGTATGCAATTGATACAAGAGAAGGTCCAAAAATCAATTAATACGACTTTTCCTTTTAAATCATTTATTTTAAGTGGCGGCGAATTAATCCATGCAGTAATGCCTTCAATAGCAGGAGCAGGATAAGGAGCAAATAAGCCATCCTCTAAATGGACTGCCGCATGATTATTGGTTTCTGCTGCCGAAAGAGTAATACCACCTTCTGAATAAATCATGTAACCCACACTCGCGATAATGACAATGCCTAATAATTTTCTTAGCAAAAAGGTATGCATTTTAAAAAAGCGAAATTTGGCCATGATTTCTCTCCCGAATAGAGCAATGATGAGCATAGGCACGCCTGCACCAATGCCAAATGCGAGTAAGATGAGAAAGCTGGTGAGGGTCGTTTGCTGAATGACGGTTTGTACAATCACGGCTGCTAGAATGGGCCCTGCGCACGGCGTCCAAATGAGTGCGACTAATCCGCCGAATAGGAAACCGCTGATAAATCCCCCTTCTACATCATTCACTGTTGAGAGTGTAGAACCTGTGTTAACGAGACGCTGAGTTAATAAATTAAATTGTTCTGTCAAATAAGAAGAAAGCATCATAATGCCCAGTAACAAAAGAATAGCGTAAGAAATATCATGAATGAGGTTGGGGTTAATGCCAGAATACTCAATCAATTGGCGAGAAAAAAAAGTAAATAAGGCAAAAATTACCACAAAACCTACAATAATCCCTAACGGACGTTTTTTGCTACCTGCTAAGGATCCTGCAAGAATAATGGGTAAAATAGGTAAAATGCAGGGCGAAATAATGAGAGCAAAACCTTCGATAAAGCCTAGGCCGATGTTTACCATATCCGTTTGCATTAGGTAATCCTTGTGAGCCAGATGATACATTTATTAGTGTATGCGACATTTTTAGAAAATGCTACTGAGCCAAAAAAACGCAGCTTGAGCTGCGCTTTTTGATCGATGTCTTATTGATTGATGTTACGACGGCTAAATTTGAAACCGGAATTATCAGTTGACGGCTTTGGTGAAGGTGCCCATAGCAGATTTGGATTTTGTCGTAAAGATGCGAGAAACGGATTGTACCTCGCTGGAGGCTGCTGAGGTTGAAAATTTAACGGATTGAATGCTCGCTGAGAAAACCCTGCATTTGGCTTAGCATGTGCTAGATCTGACTTCAGCTGTTGAATTTCTGCTTGAAGTGATTGATTTTTTATTTCACTCTCCTCCCACTTTTTTAATATTTCTCTCTTTTCATCTTTTAATCCTTTTATCTCCCATTCTAACGTTTCTATCTCGTTTTGAAATACCTGCCGCCAACTTTCTTCGCTCCGCGCTGCAAACTTGTTAGCAAAGTCCACCACCTCATTAGCATGTCCAAATAGTTTCCGTATTATATGCATTGATTGTTGGGTTTGGCTCTCCAGATATTGATATCTTTTCTCCAGCTCTTGAAGAGCCTCTTGAAGTTTCTTATTCTCTCGTTCTAGGTTAAATGGAGTCTCAAGATCTTTATTATCATTATCCTCAATCCAAACCTTAATCCGCCGTCTTTTACGTGACTCCATAAATTTCTCCTCATTTTTGTTAATTTTGAAACCAGCAGTTTATATCATAAAAAATGAGCAGAATAAAGTTTTAGCCTACTTTATTATCACCTATCAATGAGTTCAATATTTAGACACAAAAGGATTATTCTTAACATAAAATCGCAACAATCTTTTTGCCCAATGCTTAGCATAATCCACCCCAATACGGGATTTTTTAACGATGGTAAAAGACTCCGAAGAAGGTACCATGGCAATATACAAATCATCACTCAGCAAATCATGTCCATTAAGACGTTTATCGATATGCATCGCTTTACATAATAATCCCGGGCCTTGTGTACGAGCGGTGATATTTTTAATTGGCTCAATACCACGTAACAAAACAGCAGAGGCATGACCTTCTCGTTCAGTCACGACATTGATGCAATGATAAATGCCGTAAATGAGATAAATATAAGCATGCCCTGGCGGCCCAAACATCACTTTCGTACGATTCGTTAATCCTTTGGAAGAATGCGCAGCAAGATCATGCGGGCCAAGATAGGCTTCCACTTCTACTATTTTTCCTATGTACTCTGTACCATTAATGACATGGACAAGATATTTTCCTAATAATTCTTTTGCAACCACAATGGTATCTCGATCATAGAATTCACGGGGTAATTTTTTTAAAGACAACATAATCAAACCATTTCTCTTTTCAATATGATTTAATAATAATCATTGTACCCCGATAATGGTTACTCTCACTCGGCCCTTCAGCGAAATGATAGCGCAGCCATTTAGCATCATCGACATGTACCCGCACACAACCGTGGCTCGCATTGTCGTATTCTACATCGTAGGAACCATGCAATGCTTGGCTGCCGTTAAAATACATGCAATAAGGCATGGAAGCACCACCATCGGGAAGCGGAAATTTATGGGAGATGCAACTGCTATCGCCTAAGGAATAAATTCGAAAAATCCCTGGCTGTGTGCGGCAAACGCTTCGTATATCTGGGCACCAATCACTGCCTGCCGTTGCGATTCCCCAGCGAATTAATTTCCCTCTCGCACTGTAAGCACCCCATACGTGTTCCTTGGGATCAACAATAATAATCTTTTCACCGCATGGTTTAATAGTAGCAGGCACCGATGCACTGCCTGTAGCATACGGTGAACCGCTGATTTCATAGACGATATCAGCGAGAGTATTGACAGGAAATAAACAAAATGAAATCCATAAAGCAGCAATCATCCTTTTTGCTAGCAAATGTGACTCCTTTTATCGTTTTAATTTTTCTCCTGAAACGCCGGCAATACTACATTCAATTCTAATATCGAACAACCTTCCTGGCGTTCCAATTCAATTTTCACATCTTCTTTATTAATGTTAACGTACTTCGCAATCACATCCAGCAAATCTTTTTGCATCGCTTGCAAATAATCTGGCTTATCTCGCTCAATGCGTTCATGCGCAATAATAATTTGCAAACGTTCTTTTGCTACTTTCGCTGACTTCTCGGAGCGCTGAAAATAATGCAATATCTTATGGAGTTGAGTTTGAATGCTCATACTGCTTCCTTTTCTCTAAAGTTTAGCAGACGCTTGAACCAGCTTTGTTTTCCTTCAACAAAACGATGGGGTATTTGCTCGCCTAAAAATCGTCCGATGGCATCACTATACGCAAGCCCTGCATCACTTTTCTGATCAAGAATCACCGGTACCCCGGAATTAGAAGCGCGTAAAACAGCTTGGGATTCTGGAATAATGCCTAATAAGGGGATAGATAAGATCTCATTCACATCAGCAATACTTAACATATCGCCTGTTGCCACGCGTTTTGGTGAATAGCGAGTCAATAACAAATGCTCACTGATGGGCCCTTTTCCTTCTTCCGCACGCTTGGTTTTGCTCGCTAATAAACCCAGCATGCGATCCGAATCACGCACTGAGGACACTTCAGGATTCGTCACGACAATGGCACTATCTGCAAAATACATAGCCAACTGCGCACCTCGCTCAATTCCCGCAGGTGAATCGCAAACAATGTAATCAAATGTCTTGCTTAATTCTTCCAATACTTGGCCAACTCCTTCCACCGTCAAGGCATCCTTGTCACGTGTTTGTGAAGCGGGTAGCACATATAATTCTTTCACATGTTTGTCACGAATTAAGGCTTGATTTAAGTTAGCTTCACCGCGAATCACATTCACAAAATCATATACAACACGCCGCTCGCACCCCATAATCAAATCCAGATTGCGCAAGCCAATATCAAAATCAATAACCACCGTTTTATAGCCGCGATTAGCTAAACCCACCGCAAACGAGGCGCTAGTCGTGGTTTTTCCGACACCGCCTTTTCCTGATGTGACGACAATAATTTTTGCCACGTTCATGTCCTCTTCAACATTATACTGTTTCTATGCGTATCTGTTCATTTTCTAAAAAGATTTGCTTCATACCATCTTGTTTAGCAAAACGCTGCAGGTCTTCTTTCGTTAGGTAATATCCTGCTATCGAAATAAGTTCGGCGTCAAGATGGCGGCAAAAAATACGAGCTTGTTGATCGCCTTGTATGCCTGCTAAGGCTCGGCCACGTAAGGGGCCGTAGATATGGATATGGCCATCAGCCATGATTTCTGCACCGGGGCTAACAGCTGCGGTGACGATGAGATCACTCCCTTTGGCATATACTTGCATGCCCGAACGAATAGGCTGTGTGAGTAAGCGGGTTTTAGGTAAGGTAGCAGGTGGTTCTTTTTCGACCACGTAATTTCCGCCAGACTTCCCCACATTTACTAGCAGCAAGCCCGCTGCCGCCGCGGCTTCTTGTTGCGTAGGATTGCCATTGCGGATGCCAATGGGGATCATATTGTGAGCGAGTAATAATTGTTTAATATGGGGAAAATTCAACGCTTCGGCTGCTTTCACTTTTTCCAAATCGATGACAACAGGTGTCCCTTGAAACAAATTAGGTGCTCGCTTCACCATCTCCGTTAATTGATGAGCCAATTGATCGATATCATCACGCAACAATTGGAAAATAGCACATGGTGAAAAGCTAGCTTTTAATTGAAAACATGACATTGATACAAATCCCAACAAAAAATAGACAGGTGTTGATTTCTGAATATAATGAGGGCTTTTTACAGGAAAGTAAAATGAATTCACGAGATTTAGAAGAGTATAATAGTTTAAAGGAACGTTTTCAAAAAATAGAAGAATCAGCATCAAAATTTTTGTTTATCGAAGCCTCTTGCGATCCCGCACAAAAAATCCCCGAGAAAGCTATTCACCATCTGCTGAAAGAAGCCAGAAAATTATCCACTGGTGCGACTGAAGAACACATTAAACAATTGGAAGATACCGTAAATAAAATGCGTGTTATCCTTCCCCAAGTTGAGATAAAGCAAAAAGAAATCGATGATTTCATTGATATTGCGAGAGTATTTTTACGAGATTGTGGGCTTTTTGTTAATCGTTTAACACCATATGAATTATCTGGTTCTGATAAGCGCATCCTTGATCAGGCTTGTTGCTTGCACATTCAAGCATGCGCTCTATTTTCTATTTTATATTTTAGTAATTACCATCCAAGCAATGAGCGGGCTTCTATGGAATTATTTAATGATGGCGTAAATCGCAATCTTAGCGCACTTAATTGTCTGCTGGATGATAATGATGAAGAGAAAGTTAATAAAATTTTAACGTATGTTCTCTTAGTCTTTACCTGTGTCATTTGTCATTTCTATAATAAAATTTCTGGAAAAAAATTTAAAAATGAGACGTTAAAAACAGCTGTCGACCTACTCTATGCCATACTAAAGAGTTTAGAGGATTTTATTGATAATATTATGGTTAAAAAAAATTCTATTTTAGCAGCAAAAGGAATGTTGTTACTCAGTATTATCAAACAATCGCAATTACTTTCCCACCTCCCCGCTTCTCAGAAAAAACTAATTCTCGATTTAGAACAAGGGCGAGCACTACACGAAGAAGCGATAAAATTAATTAACTCACAATCCGTTACTTCATTAGAGAGGCAACTTCTTCTGCACACAGCATACTCAATTAAGTTAGATTACCAACATCAAAAAAACGAAAACATGGGTTCATTAGCAAATTTTTCAGTCCTCATGGCTCTTAAAAAAGAAATATTAGATCATCCTTATTTAGAAAACATAATTGAATTTATAAAGAATTTAACTGCCCAACCTGATGAGCTTTACCAACCTATCATTGTCTATAAGAAAGATGAATGGACTATTCCCGCGATGATTTTTAAAATGGTTGGTTATATCGATGATGTATTATGTGACTGGTACAAAAAAATAAAAGCCGCGCAAGAAAAAATTTACCCATTTGACAAAAGCTTCGACACGCTGCAAAAAAAATTCAAAAATCATTTACTTGATTTATCTCATCCCGATAATGATTGGATTAAATTAAGCACCTTCTTTAAAGCAAAAGAAAAAATACTCACGCAACTAATTATTATTTATAACTTCATGATAACAGTTAAAACACTGTTGCACCAAGCTGATTTTGATATTATTACTGTAACAAAAAAAGCCTTTCAGGAAGCTTTGAGAGAAACCAGTAAGCAAATTTATCAGCTAGAAGAATTTAAAAAATACATGGATCAAGAAAATGTAAAAAAGAAAGAACAAATAGAAAACGAGGAGAAAAAACACCAAGAAGCGTTTGATTCCCTCATGAAGGAAGAGGAAAAAGAAAAAACAAAACCAGTATTACGCTCTAAAAAAAATAAAGGTAAAAATTCCAAAAAAGTCAAAAAACAAAAAGCCCAACAGCCTCTATCTTCAGAACCCATCACTCAAGAAACTCAGGCGCTTCTAACTAATGCTACTGAGCCGCACCCAATAGTTTCATCACCACCATTTGAAGTTCCTTTCCTACTCCCCTTACCTAAATCGGTAGAATTTGTACGATGCCTGCTGGGTCCCTCCACAAAGGTGACGGGTGGGGCTGTTCGCGATGCCATCATTTCTCCGAATAAAAATCCAAAAGATTATGATTTAGTCATCAGTGAACACTCTCTGGAGGAAGCTAACGAACTTCTTTCTCAACAGGAGTTTGATGGTAAACCGATTATTGCTGAAATAATAAAAGGTACATCACCTATTTTAAATGTAAAAATGGGAGATATCAAAATTCAGATTTCAATATTAAAAACAGATATAAAATCAGATCAATTACTGCGTGATTACACTTTCAACGCACTATATTATGATCCGGAAAACAAGAAAATCATCGATTATGTGGGTGGCTATGAAGATGCTAAAAATTATCTCATTAACCCAATTCCCGATAATGAAAAACTGCTTAATGACCCCATCAAATTATTAAGAGCTCTTTATTTGAAAGCAGAAAATGATCAATTAAAATTTCATGAAAATATTGTTACTTTATTCAACTTTTATAAAAATAGCCTCAACGAGCATCCTTTAAATAAAATTCCACGCGGCACCTTATATTCTTTGCTCCATAAATTATTCTCTTTTGGTCATGCTTTACCGGCCTATCGGCTATTAAAAGAATACAATCTCATCTCTATCTTTTTTCCTAAAACAGCAAATTACTTAGCTAAAGAAATCGATTCACCCTATTCTCCTTTCATTGAAGCCACCTTAGGACATATCGATAAAATAACAAAAGCTGAAATCACCCTAGAAAATCAAATTTTGATTTTTTCTGTTTTATTATGGGGATCTTTAAAAGATACGTTAACAGAAATTTTAGAAAATAAAACCACTTCTAGCTTTATAAATTCCTCCAACCAAGTCATTACTGAGCAATTAAAACTTCTTTATTTACCTGATGAGATATGGAAAGAAATAATGAATGTGTGGCTACTTCTTCATTATCCCAAGACATTATTTTTACCCTGTCCTAATGAAAACACTCTTGCCCCCCAAATAGCTCACTGTTTTAGAAATTTATTAGAAGCTAATCAAGCTCAAATATTAATAAAAAAATCTTATAAAATACTCTGTCAACAGAATATGTTTTTATCCCCAACCAATGCCGTCGCACCTCCTAAGGAGGAAGAGAAGAAACCTATTCTAAAGTCGGCATCGTAAAATGCTGTTGTTTAGCAGGGGTCTTATAATCCCAGCGAGCACTGATGGTTTGCAAACGGGTATAAAATCGAATGCCATCTTCACCATGCATGTGATAACCACCGAATAGTGAATGCTTGAAACCACCAAAGCTATGGAAGGCGAGTGGCACGGGAATTGGTACGTTAATGCCAATCATGCCTGCATGCATATGTTGCGAAAAATAGCGGGCATTAGCACCCTGCTGTGTATAAATCACCGCACCGTTGGCATAAGGATTGTGATTAATCAGGGCAACGGCTTCTTGCAAATCACTCACCCGCACCATACATAAAACAGGCCCAAAAATTTCGTCTTGATAAATAGTCATCTGAGGAGTGACATGATCAAAGAGAGTGGCACCAAGGAAAAAACCTTGATGCTTCGTCATAAGTGCTTGTCTTCCATCCACTACCATTTTAGCGTGTTGTTGAATACCGCTTTCGATATAGTGAATGATTTTCTGTCTATGCGCTTCCGAGATAACCGGGCCCATTTGTGAAGCAGGATCCTCACTCGGACCGATGACTAACTTGGCTATCGATGCCTGCAATGCTGTTGCTAATTGATCACCCACCTCATCCCCAACAGCTACTACCACAGAAATAGCCATACAACGCTCACCTGCTGAGCCAAATGCAGCACCCATAATGCCTTCCACAGCTTGTGTCAGGTCAGCATCTGGCATCACCACACAATGATTCTTAGCGCCACCTAATGCTTGCACCCGTTTGCCATGGCTACTGGCTGTTTCGTAAATATATTTAGCAACCGGTGTTGAGCCTACGAAACTGACGGCAGCAACATCAGGATGGTTTAAAATCGCGTCTACCACTATCTTATCCCCCTGGACAATATTGAATACACCGTCTGGCAAACCTGCTTTTTGAAGTAATTCTGCTAAAAAAATACTCGCAGAAGGATCTTTTTCAGAAGGCTTAAGGACAAATGTATTGCCACAGGCTAAAGCCAAGGGAAATAACCACATCGACACCATGGCTGGAAAATTAAACGGCGTAATGCCAGCGCATACACCTAAGGGTTGACGTAAATCATAGCAATCCATGCCGCTTGCAATGGTGTGAGAAAAACTACCTTTTAATAAATGCGGCACACCACACGCAAATTCCACCACTTCGATACCACGTTGCACTTCACCGATAGCATCTGCTAAGACTTTACCATGCTCGCGGCTAATGAGAGCTGCTAAGTTCGATTTGTTCTGCTCTAATAATGCTTTAAATTCAAATAAAATTCGGGCTCTTTTTAAAGCACTTAAAGATTGCCATTGTGGGAACATCGCTTTGGCGGCTTGGACAGCAGCATCTACATCCTGCGCCGTGCCACGGCATACTTCGCCAATGACGCTGCCTTCTGATGGATTATAAATAGGTAAAAAATCACTCGATTGGCCGGTAGTCAGTTGCCCGTGAATATAATGTTTAACGGTAAAAGTCATAGTTTACATTCCAATTAAATCATTTTAATTAATTTGTTATCTCGAATTGACTGCTGTATCGCTTCACTTAAACGCACGGCTGCAGATAATTCTTTCAATCCAGCAGCCATCTCCTTCTCAGGCTGGGTAACACAATTTAAAAAAGCCTCTAGCTGTAAATTAAATGCTTGTTGATAACGCTCAAGGGAGTTAGCAAATGGTTTTTCGGATAGGACACCTGCAGCAGAAAAATAATGTGTCGTGGTTTTACATACGTTATCAACCACTAATGCACCCTGCTCACCAAAGACTTCTAAACGCTGATCGTATTCATCCTGGCAACTAGCATTAATAGTCACTAACATATTATTTTCCATTTTCAACGTTGCCACGACTGTTTCTACTTCATTCAGTTGACTCTGCATCGCAAATACTTCTTTCACTTCTTGTCCCGTGATAAATCGGGCCATATCCACATCGTGAAGGGTGATCACTGGATGGTGAGGAGAGTTTTTTTGCTGATATCGATTAGTCATTTTAACAACATGTGCTTGACCTAACACGCCCAGGGTGATTTTTTCTTTGACATGAAGAAAATGAGGATCAAAGCGGCGCTTGAAGCCGGGTTGTAATTTTATAGTAGGATTAAGTTTATCTAATTCAGCAGAATTCAATTCCGGTTGTAGAAAAATGACTGGCTTTCCTGTCTTTGCGATAGCTTGCAGAAACAACATGGCATTGGCAGTTTTTTCTGCTATTACAAATGCATCTGCTTCTTCTGGCAAATCGCCGTCTATTGGTTTAATTCGCACGTGAGGGAGACGCTGCAGTAATTTAATATGTATTCTTCCTAACTCACTATTACCCATCACTGCAATATTATGCTGCTGCAACATGTTGACCTCCTAATAAAGTGGAGAGATAGTGATAGGCTTTTTTTGCATAGGGCAGCGGCGGTGCTTTAGCAGGATCTTGTTCAGCTTCAACCAATAACCAACCTTGATAATTTATTTTCTCCAATCTATTTAGAATATTAGCAAAATCCAGATCGCCATCCCCCGGTACGGTAAACACCCCTGCACGTACCGCATCCATAAAATTGGATTGTTTTTGTAGCATAGTCGTTAATACGGATTTACGAATATCTTTCAGATGAACATATTGAATACGAGGACCATAACGCACAATCAAATCAGCAGGCTCGATTCCTGCAAATGCTGCATGGCCTGTATCCAGTAATAAAGAAACTAATGTCTCAGAAGTATGCTGCATCAAAAAATCAATTTCGGATGCAGTAAACACGCCTGTACCAGCATGATAGTGATAGGCAATTTTCATCCCAAAATCATGTGCGATGCGACCAATGTGATGTAAGCCGCGAATAAGAGCATCCCATTGGGGATCAGTAAACACGGGTTTTTTTTCACTCACTACTGAGTACGCAGTTTGCTGAATAGAATAGCCACACTCACAGACATTAATATAAGCCGCATTCATCGTACGCAGAAAACTCATTTGCTCGAGGAAACGAGAGATCGTTTCTTGATAACGGGCTGGATCAGTAAAATACGTGCTAAACCATGCAGCGGACACTTCTAAGCCATGTTGAGATAAGGCTGTTTTAAGGACGGCGGGGTCCTGAGGATACTTGCTGCCAATCTCTGTACCGACAAAACCTGCTTCTGCCATTTCACTAATGATACGTTCAAAAGAAATATCTTTTCCTAAACTCGGATCATCATCGTTACACCAATTAATTGGCGCAATGCCTAATTTCACTCTCATCAATATACCCTCACCTTTTCTACTTCTTCACACATCCCCACATAAGCTTCCTGCACTTGGGCTGATTGCGATACTTCTGCGACACCAACCCGCCACCAAGTTTGGTAACCATATGTCATCGTCTTCGGTAAGACAGCAAGTGCAATAACGCAGGTTTGAGTAGATTTTTTAGCTTCCACTAAGGCTGATTGAAAACTGTCTTCTGATTCGGCGGAAAATGTTTTGGCTCCCAATGCACCTGCGTATTGGCAGAAATCGATAGCAATATAATCGCCATCTAATTTTTCTGTTTCGGGATTGCGATAGCGAAATTCATTCCCGAATCCTTTACTGCCATGCGCTTCTTGTAGGTTGCGAATACATTGATAGCCATGATTATCGAATATAATGACTGTGATTTTTTTCTTTTCTTGGATGCTGGTTAATAATTCAGAATGCAGCATAATATAGCTGCCATCACCTACTAACACATATACTTCACCTGGTGAATTTTCTTTTGCTAATCGAATGCCTAAACCACCAGCGACTTCATACCCCATACAAGAATAAGCATATTCCAGATGATAATCTTTAGGCTGCTTAGAACACCAGAGACGATGTAAATCACCGGGCAAACTACCCGCCGCACACACAATCACATCTTGCGCCGTCGCGAATTGATTTAGCAAACCAATCGCGCTGGTTTGATGCATACCAGCCGTCGTTTTTGGGGGAATGGAATACCATTTTGTAATTTCATCCTGCCAGGCTTGTTTCAGTACTCGACTTTTTTCTTGATAAACAATAGAGGTTTTATAATTTCCTAATATCGCGGATAATTGCTCTAAACCATATTTAGCATCGCCCTTGAGCGACAAACTGTCCATTTTTAACGAATCAAAACGATTAACATTCAGATGAATCATTTTGACTTCAGGATGTTTGAATGCCCATTTCGAAGCGGTAGTGAAATCTTGTAATCGTGAGCCAACAGCAAAGATTAAATCTGCTTCAGCTGCTAATTGATTCGCAGCCGCACTGCCTGTGACACCGATGCCGCCTACATTATTGGGATGCCCCCACGGTAAAGCGCTTTTACCTGCTTGGGTTTCTGCCACAGGAATGCCGTGCGTTTCAGCGAATTTTGCTAACGCCTGTGTAGCCAAAGAATAATGCACACCACCGCCTGCGATAAGCAATGGTTGTTTAGCTTGACGAAGTAAATTAGCGGCTTCTTCTAACACCTGTTGTGATACAGGGTCCCGATTAATATGCCACATACGTTTAGCGAAAAAATGTTCTGGATAAGCATAACTTTCTGCTTGCACATCTTGCGGCAAACAGAGAGTCACCGCCCCTGTTTGTGCGGTATCTGTTAATACGCGAAAAGCATTTAAACAAGCTGTCATCAATTGCTCGGGGCGCGTGATACGGTCCCAATATCTGCTGACTGGTTTAAAACAATCATTCACTGATATCGTATAATCATGTTCTACTTCTAATTGCTGTAAAACCGGATCTGGTTGGCGGCAACTGAAAATATCACCTGGTAATAATAATAAGGGAATGCGATTCGTTGTGGCGGTTGCAGCAGCGGTAATCATGTTAGTCGCACCAGGTCCAATGGAGGAAGTGCAAGCAAAAATGCCGAGACGATTTTTTTGTTTCGCAAATGCAATTGCTGCATGCGCCATACCTTGTTCATTATGACCTTGGTAATAAGGAAGACCATAGGCATCGTATTCTAATGCTTCTCCTAGCCCCGTCACATTACCGTGACCAAAAATACCAAATACGCCATGCACAAACCGATATTCTTGTTGATCAAGTACGACGTATTGATTCGCTAAAAATCGTAATAATGCTTGAGCCACAGTCAATTGAATCGTTTTCATTCTTCTTTATCTCCATACACGTCGATTAGCTGCCGCATGTCGCGTCCATTCATGTTCTGGGCGAAATGTTGGCAGATGATAAGGTTGATTCGGTAAATGGCGGATAAACCATAATGTGTAAAGTGCATAACCAGGCGCCGTACAATGGGCATGTTCTTGGCCGTTAGCAATGTGATAAGTGTCATAATGACGAATTTTTAATACATCTTCACCATTTTCTCCAAATGCAAAACCTTGTGGTTCAGAAAAACGATAATGGTAAATTTCTGCTTGCGCATGATAATGTGGGGGATAACTAGACCAGCTACCTTGGAAAGTAATAATTTCACCTACTACTAAATTAGATTCCGGACGATTTCGCTTATCAAAAACTGTTCGGACGATGCGATAAGAGGTATCTTCTAATAATCCTTTGCTACGATGATCGGATTCTAGCAAATTATTTTTATCAAAAATCATCGCTTCAAAATTATTATCATTCTCAGTTTGTATGACTAAAATTTCACAATCTGTTAAAGCTTGAACAGAAGCATATGTTTTTGCTGCGCAATGCAAGACGATAGGATCTTGTTCAAAATAACCTAGACGTTCTGCTGTATAAGTATAATCAGCATAGTAAAAAACTACTTTACCTGTCATGAGTAAATAGGCTGATTCTAACTCTGAAGTTAGATCATAATGCTCTCCTTTTCGTAACTTCAGACAACTGAAATTCATGTCTGTTTCTTTTTGCATTGTTACAATCGACGTCAAACCATCTTTAAATCCTTGGGGATAGCGGATTACATATTGTTTATATACCTGGGAATGCGGCAAAAATTTCCATCTGTATGGATCATTGTCATAACATTGGAGAAATTCTTGTAATTCATCAAAATAGGGCATCGCTGGTGCGCAACCATGGCGTGTTACGACCAATGCACCATTTGCATTAGCCCATTCAATAGCCGTCTCCCACGATTCGCCACGTAATAAACCTCGCAATAAACCTGAAAGAAATGCATCACCTGCACCCAATACATTTAATACCTCCACCGGGAAAGAACGAGAAGAGAGAGGTGGATTTTTTTCGAGATAAACTTGGCAGCCTTTTTCACCTTTTTTCATGACAATAGGCGCATTGCTAAATTGCTGAATGATGGGAATGGCATGCTGTATATTATCTACACCTGCGGCAATTTTTATTTCCTCTTCCGTACCCACAATTAAATCGCAATACGACAATATTTTTTGATAATGCTGTGTCACCACTTGACTAGATTGATAACGGGTTTCACCATCTCCCGCAGCAGTTAATCCCCATAAAACGGGACGATAATCTAAATCGAAGATAACAGCGGTTCCCATTTCTTTTGCGAGCTTCACTGTCTCATGCGTGGTATTTTCCATTGAAGCCGTGGATAATCCTGTACCTGTAATTAAGATAGCTTTAGCTTGTTGCAATAGGGTTGGCTTAATATGCGAAGGCTGCAACTGCATATCTGCACAATCTTTTCGGTAAAACATTAAAGGAAAATGACTTGGCGGACAAATACCTAATAATACCAAACCCGTTAAATGCTGATCGGTTTCGTATAGCAAATCCGTACTAACACCTTCTTTTTGCAAGGTGTTTTTTAAAAATTGACCCATCTCATCTTTTCCCACACACGAAAACAGCATGGATTTCAATCCTAATCGCGAGGTTCCCACCGCAATATTGCCGGGACAACCGCCTAAATATTTACGAAAAGTTTGCACTTCTGAAAGCGGTGAATGGATTTGTTCTGCATATAAATCGACTGCAACGCGACCCATGCAAATAAGATCAATGGGACGTTTCATGTCAAAAGTGAAGTTCATGTTTAAGCCCTCACGCCTATTTTACTTTCCGTCATATTATTAAATGCGGCCATTAATTTCACAGGCTGTCCTGTTTGTAATGATTGATTTGCTGCCATGGCAATACGTAAAGCTTGCAAGCCATCATACCCCGTCACTTGACTAGGTTGCTGATGCAACCATGATTCATAAAATGCTTCAAGTTCAGCAATATAAGCTTCTTGATAGCGTTCTAAGAAAAAATGCAGCGGATTAGCAGACCGTGTTTCACCACGGCCAAAATAGTAGGCACCATGTTGAAGCTGATTTTTAGCAAGTAATAATCCTTTATCGCCCGCAACTTCAACGCGCTGATCGTAACCATACACAGCTTGTCTGCTATTATCTATTACACCGAGTGCACCATTCTCGAAACGCAATTGTATCACTGCTGTATCAAAATCTTGGCATTCAGCAAACCCTGGATGAATTAAAACTGATCCGGTTGCATATACCTCAATGACATCTGCATGCATTAAGAATCTAGCCATATCGAAATCATGAATAGTCATATCCATGAAAATACCGCCGGATGTTTTAATATATTCCATAGACCAACCTGGATCACGGGAAGTAATCCTTACTAAATTAGGCTGGCCAATTTCACCTGCTTGCACGCGACGGTGAATGCTAGCAAAGTTGGGATCAAACCGACGATTAAAGCCAATTTGCAATAAGGTATGTTGTCGTTCCACTACAGCTAAACAATGTTGAATATCTGTTTCTGTTAAACCAATCGGCTTTTCACAAAAAACAGCTTTACCTGCTTCGCTTGCTGCAATAATTTGCTTGGTGTGTAAATGAGAAGGCGAGGCAATTAAAATTGCATCGATAGCAGGGTGATTAATGAGATCATTCGATTGAGTCGAGATTAAAGGAATACCCAACAACTGGGCCCATTCTAAATCGATACAAGGATCCGCGATTCCTGCCACAGTGAATTGTGGTAAACGATAACAAATATTTTCTGCATGTAACTTACCGATTCGACCAGCGCCAATAATCCCTATTCGACATGATTTCATATCCCCACACTCTCCACTTCACCAATCTCACTCTCCACCGGTTGCCCTATTTCTCGCAATTTTTTCCCTGCCATTAAATTTTCCTCAATTTTTTCCAATGAAACATCGGTTGTTTCTGGAATGAAATGGTAAATAAAAATAAAAGCGCATAAACAGATTAAGCTAAATAAGCAAAATGTTTTTATTTCGCCAAATCGGTGAAAAATATCCAGAAAGCTAATCGCAACCACAAAATTTGCTCCCCATTGCACAAGGGTTGCAATACTCATAGCAAGACCGCGGATCTTATGAGGGTAAATTTCAGAAATAATGACCCAAAATAATGAGCCAACACTCACACAATAGCCCATGATATAAGTCGACATAAAGCAGAGCATTAACCATTTCTGATTAAACAAGTGCCATTGATAATAACAAGCGACTAATACTAAGCTGAGAGACGCTAATAAAATACCGCTTAATAATAGGAAGCGACGACCAACTTTATCGACATAAAATAAGGTAATGGCGGTGAAAAGGAAATTTACTAATCCCATCCAAAACGTAGCAAGCAATGTCGTTTTGATGGGATAAAATCCGGCTGTTTCAAAAATAACCGGGCCATAATACATGATGGCATTGATGCCAGAAAATTGTTGGAAAATACCTAATAATACTCCTGCTATTAGCACAAAAATAAAAGGTTTTTTGAAGAGGGATAGGATATTTCCAGAAGAAGATTGAGTGAGATTTAATTTGATTTCGTGTAACTCTGTTTGAATGGCTATTTCATTGTGGCGAATTTTTTTGAGTATCTCATAAGCCTTGTCCCTGCCATATTTTGCCATCATAAAGCGAGGTGAATGCGGTACAAATAAAATACCGATTAAAAGACAAAAAGCAGGTATCGTTCCCAGCCATAATAATAAGCGCCAACTTGATTGGCTAATATCATGAATAAAATAACCCAGTAGAAATGAAAAAGCTTGGCCAAAGGTGATGGCTAATCCATTCATTAAAATCATGCCACCGCGTGCATTAGCAGGTGCCATTTCTGCGATAAACAAAGGAGAGATATAAGAAGCAATGCCGATGCACATACCGATAATAAAACGGCCTGTTATTAAAATATTTAATTGCGTTGCTTGTGCACATAAAATAGCGCCCAGAATAAAACCTGCTGCCACTAGGAGGAGCATACTTTTACGGCTAATATGATCTGCCACGAGGCCACTGATTGGGATGCCGATAATAGAACCTAATAGGCTCACACTCACAATCCATGACCATTGAAAATCGCTTAAGGAAAATTGTGCAGTAATTTGATCTTTGGTATCAGCGATAATGCTAGAGTCAAAACCAAATAAGAAACCGCCAAGAGCAGCAATGGCAGCGATTAGAAAAATGAAATAGGTAGGCTTAGAAGAGGGATTTTCCGTAAAGTGGTACATATAAAATCCTTTTTATATTTCCTAAGGGGGCTTATTATTCCTGAGATTATTTAGGATTTCAATTGAAATCCAGGACTTTAAGTAAGCATGTATACTTCGTACTATATTAATCAGGAGCTAAAAGATATGAATAAAAAATCGACAATTGTATTTTTTGTCTTAGTAGATTGTTCTTCATTTATTATTCGAAAGTGAAGCATCTTTTTATTTTTACAAATTGATTTAATCCATCTGAGAAATTTAATCATTACACCATTCTATTCATGATATCAACATCAATAACCTTCCCCGGATTAAATATTCCTAAAGGATCAAAAGCCTGTTTAATTTTTCTCATTAGAAACAAGCTATCTCCATATTCAGCCTCTAAATAAGATTTCTTTCCCAATCCTATTCCGTGCTCACCTGTACACGTCCCACCTACTTTTAAAGCCTCTCTCACAACACATTGATTAAACTTCAATGCTCTTTGCATCTCTTCCTGATCATCAGGATTCAGCAGTATTGTAAAATGAAAATTGCCATCTCCTATATGAGCAACAAGTGGCGCCTCCAACCCATATTTTTCCATATGCAGGTAGCATGCTTGTATGCATTCATCCAACTTTGATATAGGAACACTCGCATCCGTAGCCATTGCTTTTTTACTTTTACCGATAACCTGTATAGCTGCTGGACATGCATTTTTACGCATCATCCATATATTTTCTGCAGATTTCTTATCATTAAATATTTTTATGTTTTCTGCAAAATGGCAGTTCAAATAATCTATTATCAACTTCGATTCATGATCAACTAAGTAATCATTTCCAGCCAACTCTATGATGAGCGTATTTTTATCTGCATGTAGGTCGTTTATCTTTGAATAAATTACACAAGCTTTTGTTTGTAACTTGTCGAGTAATTCTATACGTCTAAAGTGAACCGATTTTTTCATATTAACGACGAAATTAACCACTTTTTGAATTTCATCAAACTGACAACATATGGTTCGATAATGCGTAAAATTTTCTCTTATTTTGACACAAATCTCTGTAATGACACCCAATGTACCTTCAGCGCCTGCAAATAATGTTAACAAATTATACCCAGCAGAAGATTTGGGAGATTTAGTTCCAATACTAATTTTACCAGCCTTGCCACTTTTATTAATAACAACATCACACCCAATTACATTTTTGGCCATCGATCCTGCATCTGTTGCGCCAGCACCTGATGCATTTGTTGACATCATGCCGCCTATACTAGCACCCCAACCAGCTTCAACAGGAAAATGAAACCCATGAGGCTCTAAAAATTCATTTAATTTGTTATAAGGTATGCCTGGCTGAACGACAACATATCTATCGATAGGATTAAACTCTAATACTTTATTCATCCTGCTTAAATCTAAGCATATACCCCCATAAATAGCGGATGTGTGACCTTCAACACTTGTCCCGCTACCGTAGGGAATCAAGGGTATTCTATTTCGAATACAAAAATCTGTGACTTTGATAACATCTTCTTCTGATTCTGCATAACATACCACATCTGGCAAATAAGAAGGTATATAAAAACAATTACCAGCATGTTGTTGTAATATTTCTGTCGAGCTGAAAATTTTTTCAGGCAATAGATTTTGTAATTTGCTAAATAGCTCACTGGTTAACATACAAATCTTTCCTGTTTTTTAAATGCGCTCATTATCTCTAATGAGAATTTTTATTTCAAGAATCTCTTTTTTGTATTTTAGGATTCCATTTTGCAAGATTCCTGCTATTTTATACCTAACGACTTGTAAAATAATAACTAAAAGAGGTCAAATGCATCTCTAACATACCCTAAAGCCATCGATTAACTCCATTCACAAGAGGTAAGTATGAAAAAGACAATCCATCATGCCCCACCTTATGAGGAAGACCTAACGCAAGTAGCGCAAATAATGAATTCTCACTTTGAATTTTTAAAGGAAAATAAGTCATATATAAATGAAATTCTTGAGGGAAAGAAATCAGAAGAGGAGGCTAAGAGGTATTTGTATGATGTTTATGGATTAAGATGCTTACCAGGAAATGCGCACGAATTAGTGATCCTCCTTAAATCAGCAATAGATGATAAGCTGCAAATTTATCAACCGCTTGAAGAACTAACTAATAGGTTAGAAAATTCATCGCAATTATCATTAGATGAAATACAAAAAATTGCTTGCATATTAAAACTATCTCTAAATTTTATTCCACTCTTTAAAAAAGTGGCAAATTCCCAACATATTACCAACACAATATTGATCAAGCTGTTTGTTGATGTGGATTTCTATGAATCAATCGTTAAGATCTTAAATAAATATATTCCAAAGGAAGATTTTGCTAATCTTGAGAAAATTATTAAACTCGGAAAGATAAAGGTAAGCGAAGAAAATAAGCCTGAAACGCAAGCCCAAACTGGATCTACGACATTCTCTGCAATAACGATAAAAGCTTTATTGAATTTCAATTGGGAAATTTACATTCATAAACGACAGAATGAAATACTACAAGTGGTAAAAAAGTCAATAGGTGATAAAAAGATGCAAGAATTTTTCCAAGAGGTGAAAGATAACTTTTCTCAGCTTGAAGAAAAACAACAAAAAATTATTACCGATTTGAAAGAAAATTATAAGCAAGAACTAGAAGCCATACAGGAATCAGGAGATTTAACCAAAAAGCCATCAGCCGCAGCAGCATTTCAGCTTGAGTTCCTTAAAGTATCCAAAGACTGCCAGGAAGCAGATAAACTTTTAAATAAAGTTGAGACAAATGGAGCCGACTTAAGGGACCTATACCATTTAGTTAAAGACAATGTTTATGAATACTTTAAAGTCCGTGATGCCTATGACAAGGCGGTCAAATTAGAACAAAAGATGGATGAGATAGAGCAATTAAGAAACGCATTTATTAAAAAACATAAACTACGGAAATCGCAATTAGTAGACCTTCAAACATCAATAAATAAATTAATAACTATAGCAAAATCGGAAAATATGAAGATAGAATCGGAACAGAGTTTAAGTGATCTTAATGAAATTAAGATATTATTTGAAGCATCAGTGAGAGATTGGCTTGAAATCTATGATACAGATATTTATACATGTGACTTGACAATAAATGATATAACAAACTGTTATAAATCATTTTCTAAAGTCATAGACAGTATTCAAAACCAAATAGACCGTATAAAAAATGACATAAAACAATCTTTAATTACTTGCCATACCCGGAAGGAATGTGATCAGCCTCAATTACCAGCGCAGCGGGCTCAAGAAATAAAAAATAATCGCGAGTTGCAAGAACAATATCAACAAAATCGCCTTACTCAATTAGAAGAAAACAGGAAAAAGATTGCAGATTATCGTCGTAACGTTGCTGCAGTGAGAGAAGAGAAAAAAAGAAAACAATCGGATATTAATAATACAATTAATAGTGTGAGTATTTTTAATTCAAATAATAATTCAACAACAAGCATTGTAAAGTTTATTAATACGGATATAGAAAATATCATTTTAAATTTAAATTCACGTCAGTTTGGGATTTTAAGTGATATTGTCAATGAAAGAACAGGTATAAAATATAATGAGGTGATTAGCATTATCAGAGCATGCGGCGGTGAGATCTCAGAAATTGGTAATGGTTCTTCTCATAAGCGTATTAGGCTCAATAAGCTCATTACGGAAATTCGTGTGCATGATGAAGCTGATATAGATGATACTAAATCTCAAAAAACCAGAGATAAATCAGGTAAAAACATACAAAGCGCCAATAAGATTGCGCATGCTACTGAGCTTGTTAACCCACAAACAGATTATTTTGCTACTTCTGGATTCTTCCGAGCCCATGGTAAGCAGCATACTGAACGCAAACTTTGTGAATTTAACCTTCACTTAGTTAATAAGCTTTTCACTAAAGCTGGTATTACCAGTGAGATGCTATTGACACTAGAAGAAAAGAGAATGAATCGACAAAAACACGAAAATTGTATGTAATGATCGAGTAAGAGGCGGCTCACGCCGCCCCTCTCCACAATAAAAAGTTCGTCACTATCTACCATTCGCCTGATGATTATAAAACTCACTCATATGATAATGATGATTCAAAAATCGTACTAACACCATAATTACCGCTGCTGCTGGCAAAGCAATCAACACTCCAAAGAAACCAAACAATGCACCTCCCGCCAAGATCGCAAAAATCACCGCAACCGGATGCAACCCAATTCGTTCTCCCACTAAATACGGTGTTAAGAGATAAGCCTCCATAGCTTGGCCAATTAAATAAACCGCCCATACCCAAACTAACGCCTGCCAAGTTCCATATTCAACTAATGCAGCAATGGAAGAAAAAACCAACACAAAAATCGCTCCCAAGTAAGGCACAATACTTAAGATACCGCCTGCCACCCCTAATACCACACCAATCTGTAATCCTGCGATCGTCAACCCTAGACTATAAATAACACACATACCCAGCATCACTAATAACTGTCCACGAAAGAATTCACTCAACACTGCATCACATTCTTTGGCAAGCTTAACCACGGTTGGCTCGATAGCACGAGGTAATAAATTACGAATACCCTCTAGGAAACTATCCCAATCTCGCAGCAAATAAAACATAACAACAGGAATCAACACTAGATTAATCAACCACGTCATCAGCGTATGACCAGAAGACACCACTGCACTCAATACTAAACCGGTTTTTGAGATGGAGGCAGATACCGTCGTTTTTAAATTATCAATGTTCACATATGACTTCACCCATGGCAGCAGCTTTTCTTGCAGCCAAGTGATCATCTGAGGAACCGCATTAATAAGGGTATCGATTTGATGTTGAATCAAAGGAAATAGTAATAAAACTAAAAATAAAAGAATGACAATCAATCCCAAAAATATTGCGACTACACTTAATGTGTGCGGCATACCGACATGATCTAAACGTTTAACCAAGGGATTGGTCAAATAAGCAAGCAATGCGCCTAATAAAAAAGGAGTTAAAATAGACGATAACAAATAGACTAGCCAAATAAATACCACTAATCCAAAAATGATCAAAATTTGCTTCTTAGCTTGTTCCATGTCTTTTCCTCAAACAGATTTCTCATTGTAATGTGAAAAGATTAAACAACACAAATCTCATTAGTAGACAAGCACGCATAATAAGTTAAAATCTTAATCAATTTATAGATAACAGGATAACGACATGCGAGTTTCCCATATCGTGCAACGTGGAATAAAGCAGCTTATCATTATTGCTGCTGCCTTAGTGTGTAGTACGCATGTTTGTTTTGCTGCCCCGACTCAAGCGAATGCTGCTCAACAAAAGCCGGTCAGTGCTGCAGCAAAATATTCTTTCAATCAAACTCAAGTTAAAAAGAAAACGACAACGCCTACGCGTTCTTCTACCAAACAATCGCCTAATACTACTCATTCAACCGCCAAAAAAGCCAAAAAGAAATCTCGCCATAAACATTCTCCTGTTACGCATGCTTCAAAGCAATATCATGCTCAAATTAATACCAATCCTCCTATTGTCGAGGATCCGCCCCCAGGGTTTATGGCTTCAATGGAACAGCGTTTAATTAGTTTTGTCCATAAAACAGTCAATACCTTGCGTTATAGCGCCTATAAATTAGGCGGATCTCGCTTTGATACATCACATGGAATTTATATTGTCGATTGTTCTCGTTATGTGGATCATATCCTTCAGGCAATCTATCCCCATGCTTATTCCACCCTGGTAGGTTCAAGCCGCTCGGAGGTACCGACTACCCAAGATTATTACGACTTTTTTACTAACCTATCTGAAAAATCTTCTTACTATTGGAATAAAGTAGAAGATGTGGAAGAACTCAAAGCTGGCGATATTCTTGTCTTCCGTTATAAAAATGCTCGCGGCAATGAAACGGGTGGTCATGTAATGATCGTTATGGATAAACCTATTCAAGAGTCAGAGGAAGATGCTTTCTTGGTTCGCGTCGCTGACTCTGCATCAGCAGGACATAGCCAAGATACGCGACAACGACGTACCTCGGGTATTGGTATTGGTACATTATTGTTAAAAGTAGATCCTAATACATATCAACCCTCTGCTTACGCATGGAAAATAGGTTCACCTTGGAAGCATAATGTGAATTTTGCAATGGCAAGACCGAGCGATGCTATCTAAATCGATCGCAATATAAACAATATTCGGTAATAAATTAGACATAGGCAAAACCCTAAGCAAGATTAATGATTTAACCTGTTGTCATCTTTAAAAAAATTAGGTAAGGTATGTGTTTGTATACTCTTTGATATGATCCGTGATGAAATCTAATCAAGGAATGTTGCAACCGATTTACTAAGGAGACATGCATGAAACTCTCATCATTTTCTATGAAATGTTTAGCAGCTTCATTGATATTAGCGTCAAGCACTGGCGTAGCTTTTGCGAAAGCAAAAAACTACAAAGGTGAAACTTATAAAGAAGAAATCGCTGTTCCATGCCCACCACCGAAGATGTTGAAAGACGGCTTATACCTCGGTGCTCAAGCTGGTTACGATTCTTGGAAAGTTCGTGAAAGCGTAAGTACTCCAGGCGATGCAAATGAAGTCAATTTCACTGCTAACCCTCAAGTGGCTGATAACGCTTGGTTAGGAGGACTCTTCCTAGGTTATGGTCAATATTTAACTGACCTCTTCTACCTGGGTGGTGAAATTTTCGCTAACTACGAAAATTCTAACTCCACTTGGAGTGCTCAAGTTACCAACGCTTCATATCAATCCAAGTTTGAAACGCATGCAAGCTATGGTTTAGCATTGCTTCCAGGTATTAGAGTGAATGATGGCACCCTAGGTTACATCCGCTTAGGCTGGAACTGGGCTCGCCTGAAATCAGTAGAAAACACCTCTCTCCTAGGCGATAACGATTCCACCAGCGACTCCCACACCAGCAATGGCTTTAACTTTGGCGTTGGTATGGAAACGCTTGTATATGACAATTGGAGTCTCCGTGGTGAATTCTCTCATACTTGGTACAACGACTTTACCAGCAGCTACAATACCAAGTACAATCCATCGGATAATCTCTATACATTGGGCGTGATTTATCACTTTAGTTAATTCACAACCTATCCGAAAAGAGGTAAGCAGTTGCTTACCTCTTTTTTTTCCCCCTCCCTAAATACCCCCAATTCTTCCTTTTAGCCTACTACCTTATATATGATCTTATATATGTGGTTTAAAACCACATTCTAATTATGTATCTATTTGTAAAATATGAAATTTCCTTCTCTGCTTGACGATAACAGTGATCTTTTTTATCCTCCTATCCACTATGATAAGGATCCCTTAATCCTCTTCTGTTAAAATTTTGTACATAACAACTTCCATCCACACAACGAGGTAAGAGAAAATGAAGAAGTTTTTTGCCATCCTGGCAACGGTAGGTTGCATACAATTCGCTTCTGCAGCAGATATGAATGCAGCGAATGTGAGTATTAAAATTTCCGGGGCACTAGCAGATAATCGTTATTTCCTTTGCTTACCAGATGTCGGTTGCTTAAGCATTCATGCAGCAGCAAAGAAAGGAAAGGTTTATCCTGTGTTCCATTCGTTCGATATGGAAAAAATCTTTGTGGCGAATCTCAATACCTATCGCATCTATCCACAAGGCTTACCTGATTCTTGCAATGTCACTGTTAATCCAAATCAAACCCTCACTATCTATGGTAATTTAGTAACGAAAGCAGACCAAACGCGCGTTGAAAAATTACGTTGCACGGTTAATTAATTTAAGTAGTAGCCACTGTCAATCCCGACGAACCTTCGCCGGGATGACATCTTTTTGGCGCAAGATTATTTTCTTATTCATCAAGCATACACCGACTGGTCACTCATCACCTCAATCATCTGCCGAACTTCTCTTATTTCCGCTTGATTCAATCGCGGACCAAATTTAGCAACGACTTTAGAAGCTGCAAAGCTAGCAATATTAGCTGCAGCAAAATAACCATAACTATGCGTAATGCCATATAAGAAAGCACCTGCGAATACATCCCCTGCCCCCACTGTATCCACTACCGGCACTTTATAGGCTGGAACATGAAAGAATTCTTGACCGTTATAAACCAACGCACCTTCGCCGCCTAACGTAATAATAAAAGTTCGAGCATAGTGCTTCAGTAATTCTTTGGCTTTTGATAATTGATCAGTCTCTGTAAAGAGAAATGCTTCTTGAGAATTACAAAATAAAATATCCACTTTATTTCCTATCATGGCATGTAAATTATCTTTAAAATAAATCACCATATTCGGATCAGATAAACTCAATGCCGTCTTAACATGATATTTCTCTGCCAGTTGACGTGAAACAACAGCCGCTTCATGACCCGAAGGAGAGGCAGCCAAATAACCTTCTATGTATAGATACTCCGCATTCTTTAAAGCTGTCTCAGATAAATCTTCTTTGGAAAATTGCGCTGTCACTCCTAAAAAAGTATTCATGGTGCGATCAGCATCAGGCGTAACCAAGACTATGCATTTCCCTGTGACACCTTCACGCAAGCCATTATGTAAATTGGTATTAATACCTTGCGCTGTTAAATTTTGATAAAAAAACTTGCCAGCCTCATCATTTGCTACACGACAGGAATAAAACGTTTTGGCACCCAACTGCTGCATGGTCACCACGGTATTTGCTGCTGAGCCACCACATTCTTTTAAATGCTTCACACCATCTAATTCTTCTAATAATCGATGATGCATTGCTTCATCGATGAGTGTCATCACCCCTTTATTGATATTGAGACGCTGAATGGTTTCTAGACTTACTTCGAAATCGATATCGACTAACGCGTTCCCTATCCCGTATACCTGAAATTGTTTCATTTTAAACTTCCCTGTAAAAGTGTTAATATTACAACAGCGCTTTCGCAATATGAATAAGAAATTAAACGTAGCTTATCTTAAAAAACATTGGGTTACGGTTTATTACCAAGTTCCTGATTTATCAATGTTATAATAGGCATATGGATATGTCAGGAGGACTGCAGCATGAAAATAAAGGCCGCACTTTCAATGGGATGTCTAGCTATTTTGATTAGTACGAATGTACTTGCTGATTGCGGCGGTTATGGCTGCTATAAAGACGGTTGCGGGGATGATTCTTCTTATTGTGAAAGCGCCTCAGAAAGCCCTTGTTCCTGTACTGATCCGGGTTATCGTTATAATGATTGCATGACGAAAAGTAAATTCTGTGCAGCATTTGGTAACGACGGGGCAATGTAAGAAATCGATACGTAAACAAAATGGAGAAGAGAACATGAAATATCGTGTTAAATCTGTTTTATTGGCATTAGTTGCGACTTTTATGGGCGCTATGTTGTTAAACGGCTGCAATACCGTCAAAGGATTTGGTCAAGATATGCAGCAAGGTGGAAAAGCTCTTCAAGAAGAAGCACAAAAATAATTCTATTTTAGGTTCTGCTAATTCTTAGGTACGAAAATACCTTAACAACTCTTTCAACACCATCCGTGGTGCGAGCCAAGTCTACGGCGGCTTGTGCTTCACTGGGCAATAAAATGCCCATGAGGTAAACCGTCCCATTTTCAGTAACAACTTTCACTTGGGTCGCATCCACATCACTTGAAGCAATTAATTTTGCTTTTATTTTCGCGGTAATCCAAGCATCACTCATTCGCGTTAAGGGCGAAGATGGCGAAGAGACAGTGATGAGATTATAAACCCGCTTCACATCGGGTATTTGTTTCACCCTATCCTCTGCCATGGCTCGCTGCCATGCATAAGGCGTTTGGCCTGCCAGCAATACCTCATTATTGAAAGTGGCAATAGAAATATTCGCATTCTTAAAACGGGTATCATCCACATCCAATGCCCTAAATGCCTGCATACTAATGTATTGGTCTTCCCATTGTTTCTGTAAACTATGCTGGTTATAAACAGCTTGTGCACCTGTTACCGCAACATTGGTTGCCATATCCGTACAGCCTGCCAAAAAAAGGGTGTTGATAAGTAAAGCTATAACGCATTGAACAATCCTTGTTCGCATGTCTTTTCCTTGTTGCTTGATTTTTAAGTGTAGTGATAGATTAGCCCTATCCCAAATTGATCTGCTTTTGGTTTGCCGAGATTATCCACGGTCACATACGACGTATGGGCATATTCACCCCGGATGCTCCACGTTGTAGACAAGTTTGTCTGTATCCCCGCCCCCACTTGATAACCCCGCCGTGTTTCATCCACCTCATTACTGCTAAAATGCGTCTCAATTATCCCTAATCGTGCATACGCTAATATCACATCATCTAGCCAATATCCGGGGAGAAGGCTAAAACCATAATTGTAGGAAGTTCTCAAACTACCTTGGTCAGTGGGACTATTTTTGACCGTAAATGATTTGGGGCCTAAAAATGCTTCACCTGCCAAATACACCGAATCCCTAATCACATCACCATAGCCTGCTGATAAGCGCGGATTAATATCCAGATAGCCAATGCCATGGGAGGTAATACTGTCATAAGCCACCAGGGGGCCCATATAAAAACCAGCAAACGCATTAGAAACACACCCACCTAACATAACACTCGCAATAAGTACTTTTTTTAACATAATTTATCCTATTAGCACTTTTTATTTACAATAATGAAGCCATTAACCGTTCGGTACATTCTAAACGCAACTTAGGTTCAGGATCTACCCATCTTCAGCAACCCTAATTCTGCTATGATGAAAGAAAGAGGGTAACCCGCATGAAGTTACAATCTAAAGTATTAATGATCATTGCTGGCGTATGGATTGTTATTTGCTTGGTCATTTATATCGACTCAAAAATGATTCTTGAATCCGATTATCAAAAAATAGAACAAAAACTTGCCTTAAAAGATATTCATCGTGTCCAAAAAGCGATTGATAATAGACTAGCCGCTCTGCAACTCTATACGAATTCCTGGTCTGAATGGGATGATGCTTATACATTTATGACTGCCATTAACGATAAATTTATTAATTCCAGCTTTACCCCCGGCACTTTTACCAGCTCTAACATCAATTTCTTTCTCCTCTTCACGCCTGCTGGAAAATTTTATGCGGGGAAAGCATATGATTTAAATCAGAAGGCGTTTATCCCTGTGCCCCGGGATTTAATTAATTATCTTGAAGCGCATCCTGCTTTTGTCACACATGCCAGTATTACCTCTAGCCATACTGGTATTTTGAAAACGCAGGAAGGAAATATTGTTATGAGTTCATTACCCATCTTGACAAGTGATGGAAAAGGACCCATTCATGGTGCCTTGTTAATGGGTTACTACCTCACTGATAATTTCTTTAAAAAAATCACTGAAACGGTAGAATTAAAAGTAAACTTTCTGCCACTACCTCTATCCCCTTCCAACAACTTACTGAACACAGCTTATTCCCATTTAATAGCAGGCGAAAATTATTATCTTACGCCTAAAAATAACGAGATTGCTTATGGCTTCACGTTGCTAAGAGATATTAATAACCAACCACTTGGCCTATTACAAATAGAAACTCCTCGTACTGTTTATAACGAAGGGGTTAATACTATCTATCACTATTTAACTATTGTCGTGATATTAGGCGTCATTATCTTATTAACAATGATGCTGCTATTAAAAATACTTGTGCTCAATCGAATTACCAATGCTATTAAGCAAGTGATTACTATCAATTCGCAAAGTGATTTCCATAAACGTATTAAAATCTCTGGTCAAGATGAATTAACGGAAATGATTAGTGCGGTTAATTGCATGTTAGAAGTGATAGAACTCTCGCAAGAACAATTGAAATACCGTATTTCTCGACGCACGAAAGATTTGGAACGATTATCCCATTTAAATCGTAATTTATTTCAAGAAATGAGCAAACAGAAAACCATAGAAGAAAAACTCAGACAGGATGAAAAATTACTGCGTCAAATTGCTTATTATGACACGCTGACAGAATTACCCAACCGTACCTTTTTTAATGAACTCTTACAGCAGGCATTAAACAATGCTGAACGTCATCATAAAAAACTTGCTGTTTTATTTATTGATGTCGATAAATTTAAGAAAATTAATGATTCTTATGGGCATGAAGTAGGCGATAAATTTTTAAAGCAAATAGCCTACAGCATAAAAAATGCTCTTCAAGAAAGAGATATCGTCGCAAGATTATCCAGTGATGAATTTATATTGTTTCTTAACAACGTGGAAGACAGAGAAGCAATAGCAAATAGAATCGCTGCGATTCTAGCAAGCCTCACTCTGCCTATCCAAATTGATAATATTAAAATAAACCCTACCTTCAGCATTGGCATCAGCCTCTATCCCGAGGATGCTCAAACAGCAGAAGAGCTCATCAACAAAGCCGATTTAGCAATGTATTATGCTAAAAAACTAAGGCAATACGCATTGCTATTACGACGCTATCGAAAATTTACGCTCTATCGCCCCTCTCAGTTAGGGGTTCACGTCGGCGTCGTAATCCACACCGCTTAGGTTGAAGCCAAACAGACGATAAAAGTCATCACAATAACCTTTAATATCAGTCAGCTGTGATAAATTTTCGCTCGTTACTTGCGGCCAGAGTTCTAATACACGCTGTTGCACATCTTCGCGCATTTCCCAATCATCGAGGCGAATATAACCTTCTCCATCACGTGAGGGTGCATGGGCTGCATATAAATGATCTTTAAATAATCGAACCATCTGTTCAATACATCCTTCATGCAAGCCTTTTTCTTTCATTACTTTAAAAAGAATAGCAATATAAAGAGGCACGACGGGAATAGCTGCACTTGCTTGTGTCACAACCGCCTTATCCACGGAAATAACTGCTTCACCTTTTAATGCTTTAAGTTTTTGATCAAGCTTATTGGAGGTCATCTTTAAATGTTCTTTGGCTTTACCAATTGTCCCGTCCTTATAAATAGCATGGCTTAATTGCGGTCCGATGTAAGTATAAGAAATCGTTTTCACTTCTTCTGCCAACAACTTTTCCTTCGCCAGAAAATCAATCCACATTTCCCAATCCTCACCGCCCATCACTGCAACAGTATGCGCAATTTCCTCTTCTGTTGCTGGTTCCAATGTCACTTCTTTCACTTCACCGCGAAAAGCATCGACAGTTTTCCCCGTAAAAGGCTTACCCACAGGCTTTAAGACAGAAGAATAGACTTGCCCCGTCACAGGGTGGATACGCCTTGGTGCAGCAAGGCTATAAACAACTAAATCTACCTGGCCCAAATCTTGTCGTATTAACTCAGCTGTCTGTTCTTTAATCGCTTGAGAAAAAGCATCGCCATTAACATTTTTTGCATAATAGCCATCGCGATGAGCGAATGTCTCAAAGGCAATGGAATTATACCAACCAGCAGAGGCAGTCCGTTTTTCATCTGCTGCTTTTTCATAAAATACCCCAATAGTTTTCGCACCCGCCCCATAGGTGACAGCAATACGGCTCGCTAATCCATAGCCGGTCGAAGCGCCAATAATCAACGCTTTTTTAGGACCCTTAAATTTACCCTTTGATTTTACATAGTTAATTTGTTCCTCTACGGCTTTCATACATCCAATAGGATGGGCCGTGGTGCAAATAAATCCGCGAATTTTAGGTTGTATAATCATAATAAAATCTCATCGATAGGGATTAAAAACGCTGCTTAGTTTACCAGTATGAGGCGCTTATAGAAACAAGGGAATGACTGCTGTTACGAATCGCAACTATTTATATGGCTATACTTTTATCAAAATTGACCAGCCCTCATTGACAGCAGCATGATGAAATAATTGCTACAACATCAGCCAAGATATCATTTAAATAATCTTATATGATGAATTAGAAAAATGTATCGATCTTGCGATGTATGATGCGAAGAAATAAACTAATAATTATGAGTGTGACGATGATGACACAAAAGTCGAAGCGGAAATATCGTAATTCATTAGTCATCATAGTAAATAGCAAATATGATGCAGACACTTTCCGACATGACTTAGTAATTTCCCTAATAGTTCTATACTTTTTTGAATGCTAATGTTAAATTTGCACATTGTTAACAATTGAAAGGAAAAACGTCATGGCAAGAGCAAAACGTAAAAACAGCAAAACCGCAAAACCACGTAAAGCTGCTAAAAAAACTCGTAAAACGAGAAAACCAGCAGCGAAGAAAGTAACTGCAGCCAAGAAACGTCCAGGTCGCAGAAAGAAGCGTTCTGCTGGAAGAAAGAAAAAAGCTGCTTAACTAGCAGTTTGTAAAATTGGGCCTTGCAACCATGCAAGGCCCAATTTTTTTGTACTCTATATTTTCACCATGGTGGTATGTTTCATTTTATGATGTGTCTGATTAGATGCCATTTTCACTTTGGCATGATGTATTGGCTTAGTTGCAGCAACTGTTGTCTTTGCTACACCCTTCTGATGACCAACATGATGCGGTTTTACATTCGACGCCGTGATTACTTTTTTAGACTTCTGCTTATTCAGTGCCACATTAGGTAATGTTTTTTGATGATTGACTTGATGTGCTTTCTGAAAAGCCTGATTCAATGCAGCTTCTAACATAGGCACGACTTTCTTATTATTATCTTGAGTCACTTTCTGAGTAGAGACAACCGGTCCTACCTCATGAGGATTCGTCGTAGGAACGACATAAAATTCATTATTACTAAGATTTCCTGCTATTACCGTGGTATTCGGTAAGAGAGGAGAAGAAGAGATGCCAGATTTAGCAAAAGCCATCGTCGATACACTTAATACCGCTGCGGCGGTGACCAACGTAATAGATAACTTCATCGATAAACTCCTTTTTATCAGTTCGGGGATAGTATATCATTCCCCACCATGAAAATTCTCTGTGTCATTCCAAGCCGTATCCGCTCTACGCGATTACCGCGTAAACCACTATTGCCTATTCAAGGTAAGCCTATGATCCAATGGGTTTATGAAAATGCCCGCCGCTGTTCACTGCTGACGGATGTGATTGTTGCAACAGACAGTGATGAGATTGCACAAGTGGTTCGCGGGATAAGTGGAAAGGTGCTCATGACAGACCCAGAATTACCGACTGGTTCTGAACGGGTAGCAGCCGTAGCTGAACAGTATCCCGATATGGATGTCGTCATCAATCTGCAAGGAGATGAACCATTTATTAAACCGCGTATGTTAGAGCAATTAGTCGCCCCTTACTTAGCGGCTGAGATGCCGGAGATGACGACGCTTGCTTATCCTTTGGAGAAAGATAAGTATCATGAGCCGGGGGCAGTTAAAGTCATTACTGATTTACAAAGCAATGCTATTTATTTTTCTCGCGCACCTATTCCTTATTTCCGCATTGAGGGACCTGCACCCGTTTATCATCACATGGGCTTATATGCGTTTCGACGGGATTTCTTAATGTTGTATAAGTCGCTTCCCCAAACCCCGCTTGAGCAAGCTGAATTGTTAGAGCAATTGCGGGTATTAGAGCATGGGTACAAAATTCGGGTTTGTTTGACGGAAGAAAAGACGATGGAAATTAATACGCCCGAAGAGTATGAAGCAGCGCAGTTATTTAAGTATGTCATCTAACCTAACCGTCATTCCCGCGAAAGCGGGAACCTTCTGAAAAAGCAGCAGCCGGTAAAATTAGACAGATTCCTGCTTTCACGGAATGACAATAATACCTCCTTTCAGGTAAAATGAGCCCTTTTTATTATTAACGCGATGACTCAGGTGAACTAACCGTGGCAGAAAATTTACGTAATATTGCAATTATCGCCCATGTCGATCATGGCAAAACAACGCTCGTAGACAAATTACTACAGCAAACCGCTAGCGTCTCGAAAAAAGTCACTAATACTGAACGTATTATGGATAGCAATGATCTAGAACGAGAACGCGGCATTACCATTTTAGCGAAAAATACCGCCATTAAATGGCGCGATTACCGGATTAATATCGTTGATACCCCAGGCCATGCTGACTTCGGTGGTGAAGTAGAACGTATTCTCTCCATGGTTGACTCCGTATTATTGTTAGTGGATGCCGTCGACGGCCCGATGCCACAAACTCGCTTCGTCACGCAAAAAGCATTTGCACGCGGCCTCAAACCCATTGTCGTGGTCAATAAAATCGACCGTCCGGGTGCGAGACCTGATTGGGTAATTGATCAAGTATTTGATTTATTTGTCAATTTAGGCGCAACCGATGAACAGCTCGATTTCCCTATCGTTTATACTTCCGCCTTACAAGGTTATGCTGCACTTGATCTGAGCCATCCTAGTCAAGACATGACCCCGTTATTTGAAACGATTGTTAAATCTGTACCCGCCCCTAAAGTTGACCCGAACGGTCCCTTCCAAATGCAAATTAGCACCCTGGATTATTCTAGTTATGTGGGCATGATTGGCATTGGCCGTATTACCCGAGGACAAGCCAAAACCAATATGCCGGTAACGATTATTGATCGTGAAGCTAAAACACGATCAGGACGGATTCTGCAAGTATTGGAATATCTGGGCTTAGATCGCAGTGAAGTTCCCGTCGCTTATGCAGGTGATATTATTGCTCTCACGGGCATAGACGAGCTAAAAATTTCTGACACCTTATGCGACCCTGCTGTCGTTGAAGCATTACCAGCATTAAGTGTTGATGAACCCACCGTGAGCATGACTTTTCAAGTCAACACCTCCCCATTTGCTGGCAAAGAAGGAAAATTTGTCACTAGCCGTAAAATCCGTGAACGTTTGTATCAAGAATTAATGCATAACGTCGCATTACGTGTAGAAGATACGAATGATCCTGATAAATTCAAAGTATCAGGACGCGGTGAATTACATTTATCTATCCTTATCGAAAACATGCGTCGCGAAGGCTATGAGTTAGCTGTTTCACGACCTGAAGTGATCACTAAAACTGTCAATGGCGAAGTGCATGAACCTTATGAAACCTTAGCCATTGATGTACCCACGGAATATCAGGGTACGATCATGGAAAAATTAGGCAGCCGTCGCGGAGAATTAAAAAATATGGTTGCGGATGACAAAGGTCGAGTACGTTTAGACTATGTCATTCCTTCTCGAGCATTGATTGGATTCCATACAGAATTCCTCACTCTTACTTCTGGCACAGGCATTATGCATCATGTATTTAGTCATTATGGACCTGCTGCTAAAGGGGAAATTCCTCACCGTCAAAATGGTGTCTTAATTTCTAACCAGCAAGGAATGGCATTAGCTTATTCACTCTTTAATTTACAAGAACGCGGGCGCATGTTAATCGGTCCACAAACAGAAGTGTATGAAGGCATGATTGTAGGCATTCATACGCGAGATAATGATTTGGTGGTGAATGTTTGCAAAGCGAAACAACTTACGAATATTCGTGCAGCAGGATCGGATGAAAATATTATTTTAGTACCGCCTATTTTGCTGACATTGGAACAGGCACTCGAATTTATTGAAGATGATGAATTAGTTGAAGTGACGCCGCAATCGATTCGGGTACGTAAGAAGTTCTTGAAAGAACATGAAAGAAAGCGGGCGGATAGAAGTTAATATAAATATTCACACATCGTAAGTTTTTTGTTTGTACTCGTCATTGTTAGGAGCGCAGTGACGAGCTTTCATTAATCCTTCCCAACTGTTTAAAAATGACAGGACACAATTAATGACTACTTCCATTCTACCTATCCCTATCTTCAAAGATAATTATGTTTGGGCCATTATTAACACCGATACAAAAACAGCTTTTATTGTTGATCCTGGCGAAGCACCAGCAGTGATAGAGTTTTTAACTCAACAACAACTGACGCTTGGTGGTATTTTAATCACCCATCACCATTGGGATCATTGCAATGGGGTTTTAGAACTTAAACAACACTATTCTGTTCCCGTTTATGGCTCTTACAAAGAAAAGATTGAAGGTGTAACAAAGTTAGTACAGGGAGGTGATCACATTCCATTAGAAGAGAGCCTTACCTTCGAAGTGATCGAGATTCCCGGCCATACGCTAGGCCATATCGCTTATTATGCTCGCAATAGGGTATTTTGCGGTGATACACTTTTTGCTGCTGGTTGCGGTAGATTATTTGAGGGAACAGCAGAACAGCTTTATCATTCCTTACAAACATTAGCTGCTTTGCCGGAAGAAACTCAAGTGTATTGCGGGCATGAGTATACCCAAAATAATCTGCGCTTTGCGAAAACGGTGGAACCAGGCAATCGTGCTATTGATGAGCGGATAGAACGGGTGAATGCCTTGCGGGCAAAACAGCTTCCTTCCTTGCCGTCATTGATACGTGAGGAAAAGCAAACCAATCCGTTTTTACGCTGTAGTTCGCCGGAAGTTATTGCTCACGTTGAGCACTATGCGGGAAAACGATTGAGCAAGCCGGTAGAAGTTTTTGCGCAACTAAGAAAATGGAAAGATGAATTTTAACATTCAAGAAAGGAGATTTTATGCCGCGTACCACTTATCCCCATTCCCCTTCATCAAAAAGTAAACTGAAAAGTTTTTGGGCTGGCTTATGGTCGTCTGTTACTTCTTCACTCTCAAGCAATGGAATATGCACTACAAACCAATGTCCTATTGGTAACTTGCATCCTACTGGCTCAACTGAACCTCTTTTTAATAACGTCGCTATGTCAACCTCCGTTAGTGAAACTTCAACCAACGATTTTTATGACATGGTAGTCATGCCTGCAAAAAAAGGCTTCTCCTACTCTTTTTTATGTGCATTTGTAGAAGAAATGGTAAGTGATCACTTGGCAAAACATCACTACAATAAAAAACAAATTGAGTGGATAAATCAATTCATCACTACTTTCATCCTATTTACCTTAAGTGGCTCCTCGACAACACTCGCTATCCCAGCCATGAATTTTTTATTAGAAAAATTCGGTGGATTTAACAAAACAGAAGCACCATTTATCAGCCTAGGTATTTTAGTGGCCCTGGAAGTTATCACTGCCCCTGCCTATGTGATGAAACTTCCTTCTATTCTCTCGGTTGCATTCCTAAGTAGCTTAGTAGGCAGAAAAACGGGAGAATTAAGTTATGCAGCTGGCACCTATCTTCTGAATAATATGTTTAGAGCTAATTCTATCCTTAAGATAGCAGAAGAGGCCCCGGCCCCTTCCCATTTTAGGCCACGATAGAGGAACCAATGGCTAGCAACTTGGTTACCAGCCATGTCGCTGAATATTAAAGATCGAAACTTCTTCGCTTATTATTCTGCACTTCTAAAACTTGCTTATAATAGCCCGTTTTTTCATCCAACGGCAAAATGTATCCTTTTATTAAATAATCCTCAATAACATCGGTTGCTTTTCCTTGGGACGCTAATTTTTCTGAAATTTCCTTTAGAAAAAGAGGATTAACTTTGTTAGCGATATTATTTGCTAAGCGCTCAATCGTAGCGACATTAAACTTTTCTATTATCATCCCTAACATGGAATTTAATGCTTCCTCATAATGTTTACCTTTTTTACTTTTTGCATATTGTATTTCGTTATTCAATTTAATTAAAAAATTAGCCACACTCCGAAAATCAGTCTCATCTAATTGCTCAATAGCTGTTTTCATTTCATTTAAATGCTTCTGCCGCGTTTTATCGGTGAAAGCGCTATTAGCATTTCTTTTTAAAAAATCTTTTTCGTATCGATTTAACTCAGCTGCCATTTTCCCTGTTAGCGTCTCAGATGCTAAAAGGGTTAAAGTTAACTCTTGTGAAGATTTAGGTGTAGTAAATAATCTTGGGTTCATATTTCAATTCCTCGTCATGTGTTTAAGATATGAACATGATAGGGAGGCAGGATAACTTATTCAAGAATGCACAATTTTGTTATATAGTTACAAAAAATATACTATTAATTTATTTATATTAAAATCAATAGCCTATAGAACAGATTATTAAAGTGGCAATTTTATGCTATAGTGTTAAAAAAGATACTATTGTATGAGATGCCCGTATGGCTTATCAACGAAAGAATAGACGCACTAATCAATGCCATTATGGCTGCTCGGTAGAAGCAGCATTGGATGTTATCGGCGATAAATGGAAAGGGGTGATATTATTTCATCTCTTGGATGGCACCAAGCGGTTCAATGAATTACGGCGCTTAATCCCCAGCGTGACTCAGCGAATGCTGACGTTACAATTACGAGAATTGGAAAATGATCAAATTATTACGCGCACGGTTTATCCCCAAGTCCCGCCCAAAGTAGAATACTCACTCACGGAGTTTGGCCAGAGCTTAAGACCTATCTTATTTGCATTAAGAGAATGGGGCGCAAAAATCATGGAAAGAGAGAAAAATTTTCACTCTTCTTGATATCGCAAATCTAACTCTCTCGCTGCCTTCACATCATCTAAACGTCGCACGGGTAAGGTGTGGGGTGCTTCTTTCAAGATGGTAGGATCTCTTTTAGCTTCTTCCAAAATTTGAATCATTGCTTCCACGAACTGATCTAATATTTCTTTACTCTCTGTTTCCGTCGGTTCAATCAAGAAACATTCAGGAACTAATAAAGGAAAATACATGGTCGGCGCATGAAACCCATAATCCAATAAACGTTTAGCAATATCTAATGCCGTTACGCCTAATGTTTTAGATTCATGCTTAAAGGTAATAATAAACTCATGGCTGGCACGACGGGAGGGATAAGCCAAGATAAATCCGGCTGCTTTTAAACGGGCTGATAAATAGTTTGCATTCAGCGTAGCAAATTCAGAAACACGTTGTAAGCCTTCTTTACCTAACAATCTGGCATATAAATAAGCTCGCAGAATAATACCTGCATTCCCCATAAACGCTGACAATCGACCAATACTTTGCGGACAATCTTTTTCTGTCAACCAACGGTATCGATCACCTTCTTTTGTCACACGTGGGATGGGCAAATAAGGAAGCAAACGTTCATTCGCCACGACTGGACCACAACCTGGGCCACCGCCACCGTGGGGCGTCGCAAACGTTTTATGTAAATTTAAATGCACCACATCAAAACCCATGTCACCTGGCCGAACCTTACCTAAGATGGCATTAAAATTGGCGCCATCATAATACAGTAAGCCGCCTGCTTGGTGGATAATGGCTGCAATTTCTTGAATCTTTTGCTCGAACACACCTAATGTCGATGGGTTGGTTAACATAATGCCCGCTGTCTGCGGACCTACTGCAGCTTTTAAAGCCTCAATATCGACATTGCCATCTGCACCTGTTGGAATTTCACGCACTTGATAACCACATTGCACCGCAGAAGCAGGATTGGTACCGTGAGCAGCATCCGGAACGAGAATTTCAGTTCGCGCAGTATCACCACGAGCGTGGTGATAAGCACGAATCATCGCGACTCCCGCAAATTCACCTTGCGCACCCGCCATGGGTGATAATGCAGCCCCTTTCATGCCTGTCACAGCTTTGAGAATTTCTTGCAATTCGTAAGCACAAGCCATAAAACCTTGGCTGTTTTCTTCTAACGATAAAGGATGGTGCTGCAAAAATCCTTCGAGAGAAGCTAATCGATGTACCCCACGAGGGTTATACTTCATCGTGCAAGACCCTAAGGGATAAAAATGGGTATCGATAGAAAAATTTTCCTTAGAAAGATTCGTAAAATGCCTAACAACTTGAAGCTCAGAGACTTCCGGTAAACATGGTTTATGGGAACGCAAGAGGGAAGCAGGAATATCATCACACGCTTCACGAACCTGACGTGAGTCTCCTCCTGGCCATTGTGCCTTAGCATAACGACCAGAACGTGATTCTTCAAAAATTAAGCCGGACATGCCAGTTTACTCCCTATCGATAAACCTTCTTCTAAGGTATGGTGCAATTGTTGAGTTAATTGTTTGATGTCTTCTGCGCTTTTTGTTTCGGTGGCACAAAGCAATAAGCAATCACTTAATTCAGGATACGTCGCTTTAAGCGCATACCCTGCTTGAATGCCGTGTTTCGCCAATTCATTGACGACATAATCAGTCGGCTTATTCACCCGCACCACAATTTCATGGAAAAAAGGTGCAGTAAACACAGCTTCAATTCCTGGTACTTGTAATAAAGCTTGTTTCATTTCCCGCGTACGTTGATGAGATAACGCAGCCACCTGGCGTAATCCGCCTGGCCCCATCAAACTCATGTAAATAGTAGAAGCAGTCACCATTAATCCCTGATTCGTGCATATGTTGGAAGTGGCTTTGGCCCGGCGAATATGTTGTTCGCGCGCTTGTAAGGTCAACACATAACCGGGCTTACCATCTAGATCCACGGTACGACCCACGATACGACCAGGCATTTGTCTAACGTGCACTTTTTTACAGCATAAAAATCCATAATAAGGGCCGCCTGATGCCAAGGGCACTCCTAACGGCTGACCTTCACCACAAGCCATATCGACCCCTTCTGTCCCCCATTGACCAGGTGGCTTGAGTAATGCCATGGCGGTGGGATTCACGACAGCAATCGAAAGGATATTTTTTTCACGCGCCCAATCGGTTAATTGATCAACTTCTTCCAGCACACCAAAAAAATTTGGTTGAGGAATAACAAGCGCTGCCACCCCCGCTTGCATACATTTTTCTAACGCCTGCTTATCCACTTGACCCGTTGCTGGATGATAAGGTACCTCAATTAATTGAATACCTTGCTGGCTCGTCATTGTTTTCACAACGTGACGATAATGAGGATGGATAGTGCGCGGTAGTAAGACACTGGCTTTGTTCTTTTTGCTTAATCGCACTGCCATCAAAATCGCTTCAGCCAATGCAGATGCTCCATCGTACAAAGAGGCATTGGAAACTTCCATCGCCATTAAGCTTGCCATCATCGTTTGGTATTCATAAATCAGCTGCAAACTACCTTGGCTAGCTTCTGCTTGATAAGGCGTATAAGCCGTATAAAATTCTCCTCGCGTCGCCACTTCCCATACTGCAGCCGGAATATGGTGTTCGTATGCACCCGCACCAATAAAACACAGTAAATGGCTATCTTGCTCTGCCCGTTCCCGCATTAAACGCCCTAACGCCATTTCTGAGATGCCAGCAGGAACTTGATCTAAATTCACTTGCCGTAAAGAATTCGGAATTTCATCAAATAAGGATTCAATATCACGAATACCAATGGTTTCTAACATCTCTTTGATATCTTGCTCCGTGTGCGGAATAAACGGCATACTCTCCTCCCGTTTTAGTGAGCTTCAGACGCAACAACTTTGGAATATTCATCGGCGTTTAATAAATGCAACTTCGCAGCATCAAACGGACGTATACGAACTAACCAGCCTTGACCATAAGGATCTTGATTAATAAGGTGAGGATTTTCGAGTACGGCTTCATTGATTTCTATTACTTCGCCCTGAATAGGAGAATACACATCAGCCGCTGCTTTCACTGATTCGACAACAGCAAATTCTTGATCTTTGATTAAGTTGGTATCTATTTCCGGTAATTCCACATACACTAAATCACCTAACATGGTTTGTGCATGATCGGTAATTCCCACTGTTAACAATCCATTTTCATTTTTCACCCATTCATGGGTTTTTGTATATTGTAGATGTTGCGGTATGTTACTCATATATCCTCCCAAACACTAAATCAATTTTTTACCCTGCCGTACAAACGGAGGCTTAACCATACGCGCCGGAACGGGTTTATTGCGAATTTCCACTACACATTGCATTTCCGTTCCTGCTGGTACGCGCGCAAAGGCAATACTTTTTTCTAACGTCGGTGAATAACCACCGCTCGTCACTTCTCCTTCGCCATCGCCTGTTACTAATACCCGCTGATGGTTACGGATAATGCCGGGTCCTTCTAACACCAGCCCCACTAAGCGGCGCTTCACGCCTTCTTGTAATTGTGCTTCTATCACCTCTCGGCCAATAAAATAACGGTCAGCAGGATCAATAGCGACTGTCCAGCCTAAATTGGATTCGAGTGGGGTGACGCTTTCATCCATATCAGAGCCATACAGATTTAACCCTGCTTCTAAACGCAGCGTATCGCGTGCCCCTAAGCCACAAGGTACAATACCGGCATCGAGACAAGTTTGCCAGAGTGTAGCAGCTTCACTCGCAGGGAAAATAATTTCATAACCATCTTCGCCCGTATAACCTGTACGCGCAATAAACCACTCCCCTTGCCTCATAAATGTAAACGGCTTTAAAGCAAGGACGCTTTCGACCCATTCTTTGGGAAGACAATGACTAATTTTTTCTTTCGCTTCGGGTCCTTGAATCGCCAACATCGCTAATTCAGGCCGTTCCGTAATCGTGACGTGAAAAGAAGTGGATTGCATGCGCATCCAAGCGAGATCTTTTTCTCTCGTGCCTGCATTGACAACAATGCGGTAAAAATCAGGAGTGATTTTATAAATAATTAAATCATCTAACACGCCGCCTTGTTCATTCAGCATACAGCTATAAAGTGCTTTCCCTTCTACCAGGCGGTCCACATTATTAGCAACTAAGCGACGTAAATAGGCTGTTGCGTCTGCACCTTGTACATCGACAACACCCATATGGGAGACATCAAACATTCCAACATGTTGTCTGACGTGATGATGTTCTTGGAGTTGTGAACCATAATGTAGTGGCATGTCCCAGCCGGCGAAATCGACAATTTTAGCGTTAGATTTTAAGTGTAAATCGTAAAACGGTGTACGCTTGCTCACATGATTAATCCTTAAAATGTACAGCAATTTTATAAAAGAAAGGTTGAGGAGTATAGCGGTTCGGGCAGGAAAACAGAAGTAGTTTGTGGATATCAGTATTTAGCCAATTTTGGCAATCCTAACCGTTTACCTACAGCCTGACAGATAAATTGGTTTTTTATCCATGCTATTTTATTCGACAGAGTTAACCCCATCCCACGCAATGTTTGAATCGCTTGTTTATCGCTAGCAAAAAATGTCTTAATGACATCCACCCCCGTCATCATGGCCGAATTATCTGCCTTGCGCCATCGTTCATACGCTCGCAATGTCGAAAGACTAGCAAAATTACGGCGATTTTTAATCGCTTCAGCAATCACTTCAGCGAGACTAGCCGCATCAAGTAATCCCATATTTAAACCTTGCCCAGCAAGCGGATGAATCACATGCGCTGCATCGCCAATTAATGCAACGCGGGATGAGACATAGTGCTTGGCTTGCTGTTGATACAAAGGAAAAGAATAACGCGGACTTGCTAATACCCCCTCATCAAGATGAGAAAAAACTTGCGATAAGGTGGCGTTAAATCCTTTATCATCTAATGCTAAGTATGCTTCTGCGGTTTCTTTTGGTAATGACCAAACGATGGAGGATAAATGGGTGTCAATTAAGGGTAAGAAAGCGAGTGGGCCTGTTGGTAAAAAAACTTGCCTCGCTATTTTTTGGTGCGGCAACTGCGTTTTGACTGCTGCTACAATAGCCGTCTGATGATAATCATACTGTTCCACAGCAATTTCGGCTTGTTGCCGCAACCAAGAAGAGGCCCCGTCTGCCGCCACAGCGAGTTTTGCCGTAAAAACACGGTTATCTGAGGTAATTAATTCAAGGTGCTGTGCACACTGCTGAAAAGCTTTCAATGTCACAGGGGCCATATAGTGGATTTGTGGATATTGCTTTATTTTCTCCATCAGCACAGCTTGCATAAGCGAGTTTTCAATAATATAGCCTAATAGTGGCTCTGCTATTGCATAACTATCAAATTGAATTTCATGGCCTACTGCATCCCATACCTGAATATGTGTAAATGGGCTGACGCGCTTCTCTTTTATTGTTTGCCAAACTTGTAAGGATTGAAAAATACGTTGCGAGGATAATGCTACCGCACTCACACGATGATGGTAATCCAACGGATCCCACGAATCAGCGAATACATTCGCGTCCACTACCATGATAGATAATGTCGTTTGCTGCGCAAGCGCGAGTGCAAACGTTAAGCCAATGATATTGCCGCCAACCACAATAATGTCAGAATTCATAAATTAAAAAGGCAATACTAAATCCGGTTTGACTGATAACATCCATTCACGAAAAAGCGTTTGAATTTTTTGTAATACTGTTTCGTTTAATGCCTCAAAACGTAAAATCAAATAAGGGGTGGTATTAGAAGGACGTAACAATCCCCATCCTTCTGCAAAATTGACGCGTACCCCATCAATCGTCATCAATTCTTTAGCTTCGTGAAACGCTGCGCACGCTTTGAGTTGCTGCATCAGTGGAAACTTTTCTTCTTCTGTAACTAATACTTTTAGTTCAGTGGTACTCACACTGTTAGGAATGCTAGCAAAAATCGATAAGCTCTCTGGTTGTTGCGCTAAAATCTCCAGCAATCTGGCGCCAGCGTATAAGGCATCATCAAAACCATTCCACCGATCTTTAAAGAAAAAATGCCCACTCATTTCACCCGCAAGCTGTGCTTGGGTTTCTGCCATCTTCGCTTTAATTAATGAATGACCGGTTTTCCACATGATCGGTTCGCCATTTAAAGAATGAATTAAAGACTGCAGTAGATTCGTACATTTTACGTCATAAATAATTTTTGCGCCGGGCCGTTGTGCTAACAATGCATGGGCGAACAGCATTAATAATCGATCAGGATTAATAATTTCACCTATACCCGTAACGACACCTAAGCGATCACCATCACCATCAAAAGCTAACCCTATATCAGCGTGTGTTTCACGGACAACACGAATAAGATCTTCTAAATTCTCCACATGACTGGGATCAGGATGATGATGAGGAAAGTTACCATCAACCTCACAATATAATTTATGCACTTCGCAACCTAAGGCACGGAATAAAGCGGGTGCAATCATTCCAGTCACACCATTACCTGCATCGATTACAATCTTTAATGGACGGGGAAGATGAATAGTGTCAATGATGTGTTGAAGATAAGCCTCTATTACATCGCGCTCGTACCGCGTTCCTTGTCCTTCGTAAAATTGTTGATTGAGAATACGCTGATATAACTGTTGGATTTGTTCTTCCGCGAGCGTCACGCCATTGATGACAATTTTTAAGCCGTTGTAATCGGGCGGATTATGACTGCCTGTTAACATAATGCCCGAGTGCTCTTCATTATGATGAACAGCATAATAAAGGAGCGGTGTCGGCGCCATGCCAATATCAATGACATCACAGCCCGTAGACAGAATTCCTTTCGTTAACGCAGCAGAGAGTAAAGGACCGGATAAACGGCCATCTCTCGCAATAATAAGCTGATGGCCGCCTTGTTCGCGTACGAGCGAGGCGATCGCTTTACCGAGTATGTAAATATTTTCTTCCGTGAGGGTTTTGCCCACGACACCACGGATATCGTAAGCGCGAAAAATGGAAGGATCAAATAAGCATTGTTGTGACATTAATTTTTTCCCGAATGACCAAACCCTCCCGTCCCACGAGTCGTAGAATGAAATTCCTCTACCACTTCAAAATGAGCGCGGGCAATGGGTAAAAAGACTAGCTGGGCAATACGATCCCCGGGCTCAATCGTATAAGCAGCATGACCGCGGTTCCAACAGGAAACCATCAGCGGCCCTTGATAATCTGCATCAATTAAACCGACAAGATTGCCTAGCACCAGACCGTGCTTGTGTCCTAAACCAGAGCGCGGAAGAATGACAGCTGCAAGATGAGGATTGCCGATATAAATGGAAATACCCGTTGGGATAAGCTGGGTTTGACCCGGCTCGATAGTGAGCGGTGCATCAACGCAAGCACGCAAATCCAATCCAGCGGCATCAGCCGTCTCGTATCGCGGTAAGGGAAATTCCTTGCCGATGCGCGCATCGAGGATTTTCACTTGAATAGAAGTTGACGATGTCGGTGCCATTTTTGATTCGCTTGCATGTTGCATTAATTTCTCACTCATAATTTCCTCTTCCTTTTAAATTCATCCGCAATTATTTTTACCAATTGTGCGGCTAAGCGATGTTTAGACATGGAAGGCAGATGCACTTCCTCAGATGCAGTGATGACAGTCACTTCATTTTCATCACTGCCCATGCCAACGCCGCGGCCAACGCGATTGGCGATAATCATATCCATCTTTTTCCGTAAACGTTTTGCCCTCGCCTGTTCTTCGACATTTTCTGTTTCGGCAGCAAAACCAACGATAAACGGCTTCTGCGCCAACTGCCCTACACTCGCGGCAATATCGGGGTTAGGCACTAACGTCATCTGGATGGATGCGTCCATTTTATGAATTTTCTGATCAGCTGTCTTTTCACAACGATAATCACTTACCGCTGCAACGGCCAAAAAGATATCACATTTGGCAATTTTTATCATTACTTCTTCATACATCTCTTGACCTGTGATGACGGGGATATATTCGACACGCGGTGGAGGCGGGATAGCCGTCGGTCCGCTTACTAGGGTTACTCGCCCACCCGCTTCACGCGCAGCAGTGGCAAGGGAGTATCCCATCTTGCCGGAGCTGCCATTGGTCAGGAATCGAACAGGATCGATAGCTTCATGGGTAGGCCCTGCCGTCACGAGAATGTTAAGGCCTCTCAGTGCTTCATTTTCAAAAAGAGCAGTGATTTTTTTGACTATTTCGGTAGGTTCCATCATACGACCGGGACCTACATCACCACAGGCTTGGCTGCCTTCCTCCGGTTCTAATAGATGGATTTGTTTATTTTTTAATGCTTGCACGTTTTGCTGGGTTAACCTATGCTTCCACATCCCTTGATTCATCGCGGGCGCTATCGCAATCGGTGCTTTAGTGGCTAAACACAAGGTTGTCAGCAAATCATCCGCCTGGCCACTGGCAAGGCGAGCCATAAAACCAGCGGTAGCCGGCGCGATCACTACCACATCTGCCCAACGTGCGAGTTCGATATGACCCATAGCTGCTTCAGCATGGACATCAAACAAATCGTCATGGACGGGAAAACCCGAGACTGCTTGCATCGTCAAAGGGGTGATAAACCGCTTAGCATTTTCCGTCATGGCCACGCGCACCACTGCTCCCGCCTCACGTAACCGCCGGACTAAATCCGCACTTTTATAAGCTGCGATACTGCCGGTCACGCCTAATAAAACTTGTTTATTTGCTAGAGATAGCGTCATGAAAATTGGCTGTCCTCGTCATAATTTGGATTAAAGATATCACAGGAGAAGTACGATGCCCATTACTGACTGGCCGAATGAAGACCGACCGCGAGAAAAGCTCTTAACGAAAGGTGAGCAAGCGCTGACGGATGCGGAATTGATTGCGATTTTCTTAAAAACAGGTGTTCGGGGCCAAACTGCTTTGGATATCGCGAAAGCATTACTGAGCGAATATGGTAGCTTACGGAAACTACTGCGCATGCCGCCACAAGCTTTGCTGCAAACGCTAGGAATAGGCCGAGCAAAATATGCAGCTCTCAAGGCTGCTTTAGAATTGGGCCGGCGCTATTATCAAGCCTCCCTCCCCACTGGTGCGATTCTTGATAATACCCGGCTTGCCCAACAATTTTTGGCAGACCGTTTACGGGATTATCCGAATGAAGTTTTTGCTTGTCTTTTCCTAGATACCCGTTTTCGTTTAATCAGTTTTGAAGAGTTATTCCACGGCACGATTCATTCGGCTGCGATTTATCCACGGGAAATTGTTCGCCGTGCTCTCATGCACAATGCCGCGAAAGTGATCCTCGCTCATAACCATCCGTCGGGTCATCCTGCTCCTAGTACAGCGGATAAAGAAATTACCAAGCTCATTCAGCAAGCATTGGCCTTAATAGATGTGAGCGTAGTGGATCATATTATTATTGGGAATCCGGAAAATTTTTCATTTGCGGATGCAGGGATTTCGTAGTAAGCTATTTCGCTATCGTGTCGATTTGAGATTCAGCTTGCGGACACGTTAAATAAACAGCTAAAGCGATAGACTAAACCACTAAAGCTTTGCTGCAGTGGTTTTTTTTTGCCTAAAACTCAGGAGGGATTTAGGAAGTTGTGCCGATTTGATAGTTCAGCTTGCGGGCACATTAATCATCAGCTAAAGCGAAAAAGTGGACGTAAAAAGCTTTGCTGTAACAATGAGAGAGGTAAAGTTATGCCAACGTTTTTTACGCAGTCAAAAGTTATTTTCACAGATTATAATCAGCTTATCGAGTTTATTACTCAACGATTAGAACCCCCTACTTGGGCTCATCTCCCTCCAGCACTTCAGCCAACATCGGATGAAGATCTTTATAAACTTTTCTTGGTGAGTACTAATGGACATATCTATTTTCTCCCCGATCTTTTAGATCCTCACAATGAAGAAAAAGGAGGGAACGCAGAAATTTTCTTCAAAATAGTTGATAAAAACGAGGAAAATATTATTTCAGCGGATAAGCTTATTGGTAATATTGATTATTTAAGTCTACCTTATTGCCGTGGGTTAGCACGTGAGCTAAATGAATTAAAAGCAGAATATCACGCAGATAAATCCTGCTTCGAAAATCTATCTTCGGTCCAGAAACTAAAAACTCAAACAGAAAAGCCAGATTTAAAACAACAAATTAAAAAAACAGCCCAACAGCGGCGAACGATAGAGAAAAAAATTATTGCTAGACAACGGAGATTTATCCATCAGCATATCACTACTAATCTTCTTACGTTGACTAAGAATAAAATTCAATCTCCTATTAGCCGAGACCCCATCATTATTTCAGAAATAACGATTTATGGTAATAACTATAATTACGGTGAACTAAGTCAATCGCGATTATTTAAAACACAGCAAAAAGATCCTGTTAACTCTTGCCCATTAACTCAGGAACAAATTTTTTTAGATGAGGCTACCTTTTCATTACGTCTACTTGGGATAAATGAAACGATAAAATTAGCTAACAATGCAAAAGATGCCAAGAATAAACTCAGTTTAGGAGAACTAGATAGATTCAAGACTCAGCTCTTAAATCAAAAGGGTATTGAGTCCAATAAGCATATCTCATTGGGTTCTATTACGCATTGTTTATCAGCTGCTAGTCATGCAAAGTTTTTTATCCAAAATAAACAGAGAGAAATTGATGATTTAAAGAACGCCACGGAGAAACTTAAGCAACAAGCCCCTTCCCATAAGAAGAAAAGCTATTTCTACAGCGCGTTGGCAGGGGGAGTGGCCATTCTGACGATAGGTCTAAGTCTATTTTTACCCCCTCTTTTGCCGGCCATTCTCATTATTGCCATTGGTCTAACGGGACTAGTAGGATTGGCGGGATTCATTTTCGCTGCGAGAAATCAGAGAGAAAAATATAGCGAGTTAACTAACACTCTTCATCTAAATGAGGAAAGCCTTGCCTCAAAAGAAGAAGAGCTCAATCAAGCTAAGGCGAACCAGGAGAAAAATCAACCTCGCTATGATGAAACTTATGAAAAAATTAAACTACTCTCAGAGAAGAACGAGAAAGCTATTGCAGTGGTAGATCAAGCCATCCACGAAACATATAAGAGAAACCAGAATCGCTCTGTTAACCCAGCTGTCACTTCCACATCATTTTCTGCTCTTCCCTTCACCCTACTTAATAACCTTGGGCCAGCAGCAACAACGGAGGTAAACGTTCAACGGGTTAATCCGTCTCCTCGTATGTAAGTATTTAGCAGGATTGATTAGTTCAGGGCAAATACAACGCTTTAATTAGGACAATCTCACCAAAGTTTAGAAATTGATCAATTTCTTATCGAAAAGCTTCTTCTTTCTTGCTTCCCAAGTGACGAGTTGATTTCACGCGAATAACCGTTTGTAATCCTCTCCAATTTTCTTTTTCTACGGGAAGATACATGATGGGAAGAAAAGTATATTCTCGTTTCTCGCATCGCGAATGATCATAATCACGAGTGATATTCTCTTTATAAACCATCGCTTGATAACTCCTTTTTTCCGCTATTTCAAATAGATTTTTTACTCTTTTATATAGATGTTGATGATTTTTCTTCAAGGCCAATACATAATCTGCACCCTTTAAAACAATAAGGTTTGCAATGCCTTTTTGTGTTCCCATCGCATCAATGGTGATACCTTTGTTAGTGACATCGGCATTAATAAGATGTAAAGGCTTTTGATCAATAGCTTCATTGCCGGATTTTTTGAGCGTTTTGCCATCAATAGCGATTATATCATTTGGATTTAAAACCGTATTTGATATAGACCAATCAATAAAACAAGTTAATATTTCTTCGGCTGGAACAAGAGAAAACACTCGGCAAAAAGTTTGGTGGCTTGGGATACCATTCTCTAAAATAATATATCATTTAAACCAAGCAATACGCTGGTGGCCAAACTCCTCTATTTCATTCCAATGCTGTGCACCACAAATAATAGCGCAAATCGTGATAAATATAATATCGCTTAGTCGATGTAAACAGCGGCCTTGAGTGCAGGGATCGCGCAACGAAGAAAAAGCATTCATCAACGCTTGCCCATCAATAAATGGTTCTGTATTCTGGCTCATAATCAGCTCCTCATTGTATATTTTTGTGTTTTGGTCAATGCAGAATATACTTTGTAGGAGCTTGATTTTTAATACTTTTCTGAAATTATTTTTATATTTTTACTAGCTTCTTCTAAAAAGTAAAACTTCGATCCATTTTGTGATCAATTTCTAAACTTTAGTGAGATTGCCCTAACGCTTTAATGCTATTCAGAGCCCTTAAGAATTTGTTAATCTTCCTATGCTATTTTTCAATAAATTCAGCAACATAACCAAAGCGAGAAGGGATTCATGCTTTTCCAACCGCTCATTTTTAAAAATTATACTCATCTAATACGGTTTATTAAAAATGAACTGTCAGAAGAATCCTTGGCTAAGCTCCCTCAATCGCTGCAGAAAGGTAAGAGTGATGAAATCATTAGTAAGCTTTTTATCGTAGATACTAAAGGCAATACGTATTTCATCCCTCATCTTTTAAATGCAGAACAAAATTCTTCTAATAAAGAAATTTTCTTTAAAACAACAGGTGAACAAACCATCTCATTAACAACACTCAGTGAGAAAATAAATAGCGATTTTAATCTCTCCAACCTCCCTTTTAATAGAGGATTAGCAAACGAATTAATCCGTCTCAAAGATGTTAATTCGAAAAAAGAAAAAATTGCCACTTTAACTGCTAATATAACTGCCAATATCAATCGATGCCCCATTATCAAAAGCAATATTTTTGTTCCCGCCATTACCCTGTATGGAACAAATGGTAGTTACGATACATTCAGCACGTGGAATCACCCGCTTGATCCTGTCATTTCCAAACCATTAAGTCCGAATCACATTTATTTAGACCAGAGCATACTTTCATTACGCCGAATTGGTTTTGAGGAATTAAATAAATCAATTAATAAAAAAAATTCCCGTACATTAGAAAATCTACTCGATATTGTTTCCAAACAATTAGGGACTTACCAAGCTGGCTCTATTACTGCTTGCGCTTCAAGTGCCAAGGATAAGGCTGCCAAGGAAAATGAACAGAATGCCCTCAAAACCATGAAAGAGATCAAACAGCAAAGAAGAAAAATTAACGAATTACAAGCAGAAATAAGTAATACTATTGCTAAAATAGCTTATCTAAGAAAAGAGAATAAAAAAATCCAACAAGAAAGAAGAAATACCAATGTAAAATTAGGGGTCGCTATCTTGTTTACTATTATCTGCTTTGGTACTTGTTTCACGCTTGCCCCGAGTATTATTGTTTTGCTTCTTCTTCCCATCTTGTTTGCAAAAATTATCTCTTCTACTTCTGCTATCTCAGGACTCATTGGCCTAGGATTTTCTGCATCGCACTCTACCACTAAAAAAGAAGAAAAGTGGCAAATTAAAACTAACAATGAAGAAATAAGAATAGAAGAAAGGAAAAGAATTGAATTGGAAAAACAAGTTTTTGCCTTGCGGAAAAATCTTAACGATTATTCTTTCCTTCTGAGAAAAGAGAAATATACCCAAGAAAGTAATCAAATTAATACTTTCTCCATACTGGTGAAAACCATTATCACCAATATTAAAGCGAGACTAGCTAACCTCGAACCCTCCTTAACCCAGCCACCCGCTGTTCCACCCCAACCAGACAACCCTCCCACCCCGATAGCTACCATCACCCCTCTCCACTAGCAAAAGTCGGAGGGAAGCCTTGCCCTCTGCCCAGCTTTCTGATATAAATTGCACCCTTACAAAAGCGATTTAGATTAAACCACTTAGATGAAATAGAGAGCACTATATGGCTAGAAAATGTCCAGTTACGGGCAAACGTCCATTGGTAGGACATAATGTTTCCCATGCAAATAACAAGACCAAGCGTCGCTATCTGCCTAATTTACAATACAAACGTTTCTGGCTAGAAAGTGAAAAGCGGTTTGTGCGCCTGCGCGTGACCGCACGGGCTATGCGTATAATTGATAAGCATGGCATTGAAGCTGTCCTAAATGACATTAAACTGAAACAACTCGCTGAAGCTGCTAACGAACAGGTATAACGTATGCGTGACAAAATTAAAATGGTATCAACTGGTCTAACCAAGCTTAAAAAGCCGACAGGAACGTTCCGTACTACTACCAAGAACAAAAAGAAGACCACTAATAAGCTTAAGAAAAAGTACTTTGATCCTCGTGCCTACAATGAGAAAACAGGCAAGAGTGGTATGCATGTGATCTTCGAAGAAACCAAGCTGTAAAGCTGATTTTTTCTCCTTTATCTTCTCCTACTCTCCTAGGTGTCATTCCGGCTCCCGGCTCCTAAGTGTGTCATCCCGGCAAAGGCCGGGATCCACTCATCTTTAACACAAACGTGTGGTTTATAATTCTGACCTCAGAGATAGCTTTACCGTGGGTCCCGGCTTTCGCCGGGATGACACTTAGGAGCTGGGAATGACAGTTGCATTTTAAGAGCCGCATTTTTAAGGAAAGAAGCTACGCATTCTGCGGCATATAGGTTTTCAAGCGCACTACAAACCTACGTAAGGTTTCAATACCTGTTGCTTCCGCTTGGTGGCACCATTCTTGCAACGCTTCCAACAATTCTTTTTGACTTGCTGTACTCCGCCCCCAAATGTTTTGCAACTTATCGCGGAACTGGTAAACAACCCGTATAGATTGGAAATGTTCTAACACCTTCGCTAATTTCAACTGGTGAGACGTCTGCATAAGAGAAGAATCGCGCACCAACACAATACGGGCATGCGCCAATAGTATCCGGCCGGTTTTGCTGGCTCGTTTTTTCTCTTCATTTAAAGCGGGTAATACTACTTCACTGGTATAGCGTGATAGCACCTGCAAGCGATGGGTAATAAGCGCCTTTAAGGTATCCATGTCAATGGATGTTTTCGTAGGCAATACCCGCAATTGCGGGACCACCCGCTTTGGCATCGCCAAACGGAAGGCTTGCAGCAGACGGATTACTCCCCAACCGAGATCTATTTCCCACCATTTAGTCGAAAACTTGGCAGAGGTAGCGTAAGCATGATGATTGTTATGCAGCTCTTCCCCGCCAATGAAAAGACCCCAGGGAAAAATATTACGAGAAGCATCTTTCGATTCAAAATTTCGATACCCCCAATAATGTCCAATCCCATTCACTACACCCGCTGCAAAGAATGGAATCCAGGCCATTTGTAATGCCCAAAATGTCAGGCCAATCGGGCCAAATAAAACGAGATCAATGACCAGCATCAGCGCAATACCCTTTCCACTATGCCGCGAATAAACATGCCGCTCCATCCAATCATCCGGGGTACCTTGGCCGTATTTTTCCATCGTTTCTTGATTCTTCGCTTCTAAACGATATAACTCTGCACCTTCAAAAAAAACTTTTTTGATCCCTTTTCTCATCGGACTATGGGGATCATCATCGGTTTCTACTTTAGCGTGGTGCTTACGGTGAATAGCCGCCCACTGCTTCGTGACCATGCCAGTGGTGAGCCACAACCAGAAACGGAAAAAATGGCTAATGGCAGGATGAAATTCAATAGCTCGGTGCGCTTGGCAGCGATGAAGATAGAGGGTGACGGATAAAATCGTTAACTGTGTCAATACTAACAATACAACCAGATATCCCCACCACGGTAATGATAACACCCCCAACATGCTCAACCCCTCTTTCTTATAATGAAGACCTCTAACATATAAGCTAGCATCATATCATACATACGTTAAAATAGCAGATAAAACGATGAGAAAGGAAGTAGCATTAAGCGGTCCTTCATCTGATTGATTTATAATACATTATCTCTAATCTACATGGGAAAAACATGCCTGAATTACCTGAAGTAGAAACTACCTTACGAGGCATTAAGCCGCATATTGCTAAACAAAAAGTATTAGGTGTCCTTATTCGACAGCCACGGTTACGCTGGCCCATTCCTGCTGATCTTACAGCCCAACTGCCAGGACAAATCCTCCAACGTTTGTGGCGACGGGGTAAGTATCTTTTATTCGGCTTTGAAACAGGCACGATGATTTTACACCTAGGCATGTCAGGACGCTTACATGTCCATACCCAAGTTACGCCGCCACAGAAGCATGACCATGTGGATATTTATTTTGATAACAATAAATATTTACGGCTGACTGATCCTCGCCGGTTTGGAGCAGTATTATGGACGAATGAAGCAGTGACTCAGCATCCCCTGCTTCAAGCCATGGGCCCTGAACCCCTGACGGCTGCATTTGATGAGCACTATCTTTGGAAACAGGCTCAAGGCAAAAAATTGCCGGTCAAATCTTTCATTATGGACAATAAAATAGTGGTGGGTGTAGGTAATATTTACGCAGCAGAAGCCCTCTTTAGAGCGAGGATACGACCCCAAACGCCCGCAGGTAAACTCAGTTTAGCGCAATACCGTAAGCTAACAGCCGCTATCAAAGCTGTATTAACTGAGGCGATTAAAAAAGAAGGAACGACACTGAAAGATTTTATGAAGCCGTCGGGTAAGCCAGGGGATTTTCAATTTGAATTAAGTGTGTATGGGCGTGGAGGAGAGCCTTGTAAACGGTGTAAAACAAAGCTTACAGCTATAAAAATAGGACAGCGTAGTACAGTTTACTGCCGACAATGTCAACCATGAGAGGATGAGCCCGTCTTTTCCATTTCATGATAATTCGCCATATCAATCACCTGCTCATGAAATGCCGCTAAACTCGGTCGGTGGCCAATACTTACAAGCGAGCAATTTGGCAGCTTAGACTTTAATAAATGATAGAGATGTTCCTCATTCGCTAAATCCAACATGGAAGTGGTTTCATCTAAAAATACCCAATCTGGTTTATGTAATAATATACGTGCAAATGCAATGCGTTGTTGTTCGCCAGGCGATAACTGTTCAGACCAGGTAGCCGTTTCATGCAAACGCGGGATTAAATTTTCTAATCGACAATCGCGTAACACACTTTCTAGTTTCGCCTCAAATTCCGGATGTTGTTTATCGGGAAAAACAATGGCTTCTGCTAAGGTACCCATGGGCATATAAGGAATTTGTGGTAAATACATCACTTTTTGATGTTTAGGTAACACTACTTCGCCGGCAGAAAAAGGCCAAATTCCTGCTAAGGCTCGTAAAAACGTACTTTTACCAATGCCTGAAACACCTTTGATTAAATAATCATGGCCATATTCAAATTCAGTATTGATATTTTGTAATAATTTTTCCCCCGTAGGTTTATAAAGAGCGATATTTTTAGCGATAATTTTATTTTCTTTTTCTTCATGAAATACTAATTTATTTTCTCGCACAACTTTTTGATCTTGCTCTGCCATATGCGAAGTGAAAGAAGTTAAACGTTGCATCACGGCTTGCCATTGTGCAATGTCCGTATAGGAATTCACAATAAACGACAAAGCATCATGAATACTGCTAAAGGCGCGCATACTTTGCATCACACCACCTAATAAAAACACTTTTTCAAAATAATTAGGCAATGCGACCACGAGTGGTAAAATAACCGCGATTTGATTGTACCCTGCTGTAAACCATAATAATAATTTTTGTCGGACAATAATGGCGAACCAATTATCTAACACGCTGTGAAATAATTTATATAAAATGCTTTTTTGATGTTCTTCCCCTTCATATAATGCGACATCTTCTGAATGTTCACGCAAATCAATCGCTGCGAAACGAAAAGTAGCTTCACGACGTTGTTGTTCGAAATTTAATGGCACTAACGGATAACCAATTTTAAAAGTAAAATACGTTCCCAACGCAGCATAAATCACCGCGACCCATACCAAATAACCCGGGATAAGCACAGTGCCTAAACTGCCGAGATGAATATGAAGTTTGCCGGATAATTGCCATAATACATATACAAAACCCAAAATAGTGGTCACTGAACCAATTAATCCAATCGTTAAATTAATCGAACTGATGACTAAATTACCAATATCTTCTTGAATACGCTGATCCGGGTTATCCGTATGTTCATCAAAGTTTTCTAAATAATAATAGCTGCGATTAATAAGCCAGCGATTCAGGAATTGCTCCGTCAACCAACGACGCCAGCGTAGACCAAACAATTGGGAAATGTAATAACGATAGACAGCGAGGACGATATAAAAAAACGCCATTAAACAAAAGATGCCGAGTAATACGATGACACCGTGTTTATCATAATCCTGCAAGGCATCATAAAAATAATTTGACCAATAACTAAAAGCGACATCAAACATAACGAGCAAGACGGTCATGATGATGGTGACAATGAAAAAAAGATACGCACTTAAGCGCTCATCTGATTGCCAATATAATTTGAGGAGTTGCCATGCGGTATAGGAACGAGATTGTAAAAGTTGGCGATTTGCTGGGTTAGTAGAACGTTCCATATGCTCCCCCAAATGAAAATGCATTCCCCTTACTTTCAATACTACACGATTGTTATATAATCTTGGAAACTTCATCAGGAAAAATGCCATGAAGAAATTGATGGTCGGGCTAATCGGGTGTTCGTTCCTCCTCGCTAGTTGTAGTTACAACCCTTTTATTGCTGATAACCACACGACGGGTAGCGCAGCCGGCGTGGCGGTTGGTGCGGCGGCGGGTGCGGGTAGTGCGGCAGCGCTTGGCGGATCTAAATTTGCCCTGGCGGTGGCAGGTATTACGGGTGGTGCAATTGGGTATTATGTCACGACCTTGCGATTCGATGCGGGGGGTATTATTCAGGGGGGTGGTGAAGTTTATACGGTCGGGGATTATGTTGGTATTTATATTCCTAGCGATAAATTATTCGAGCCTAATACGGCGGAATTCACACCTCAGGCTGAATCAATTTTAGATAGCGTAGGGAATGTGTTAGAGCGATATCCCAATAATAGTATTTTAATTTCTGGTAATACGAGCGGGTTTTCTCGGCCTCGGTGGGAGAATCGGCTGTCTGAAGAGCGTGCTAAGAAAGTCGCTGCTTATCTATGGGATACGACAGATATTACGCAATTTAAAGAAAATAGTAACAATATGCGACGATTGAATTATGTGGGATATGGGGATTATTTCCCGATTGCCACGCATTATACGAATAAGGGGATACGACAGAATAGTCGGATTCAAATTACTTCTTATCCGACGGGATGTGAGTTGGATTCCGAGTTACAAAAAGAGAAAATCAGCAATTATGGGGCCAACGATTAATTATCATCCTGAGCGCTGCGCTCAAGATGATCATGATGATCATTTTGATGACAGCTTTCGAACTACATTTTCCCAAACATACCCAGGCGGCAACGTACCATAACAAGCAGGTGTAACAACGGAAGGTTCACGATAAGTACACACCCGTTTAACACAAGGCGCACACGGAAATTTCGCTGTAAGATGAACAGAGGTACGTCCAATCGCGCCGGTATACGCTGAATTAGTCGCTCCATACAATGACACCGTCGGCACATTCAATGCCGCAGCTAAATGACCAAATCCCGTATCCACCGCAACAACCGCCTCTGCCTCCACCAACAAAGCTGCCATATCTGCTAACGTAAGACGCGGTAAAACATCAACAGCCGCACAGGCACCCCCAATTCGCTGAGCCCGAGCCATTTCCTCCGCATTCCCACCACTCAATTTAATCCGATAACCCGCCTGCTCCGCTAATTTTGCTAATTCTATCCAATACGTTTCTGGCCAAAGCTTCGTTGCCCATGTCGTTCCATGTAAAAAAACCAGGTAAGGCTGCGATGAGGGTAATGATAAAGATGACGGCAATCGCGTCAATCCAAAATCTGGCGGTGTCGCCGGAAGTGTATAACCCAAAGCCTGGCTAAACAGACTCCGCATGCGAACAATGGCATGCTGATAAAAATTCACCCTGCACTTACGTTGATAAGCCAATGACGCCAGTGATTCACGTGCAGAAGAAAAATCTAATCCAACACGCAATCCGTTAGTAAAAAAACTCAGAAACGCACTTTTCAGCAATCCTTGCGCATCTAGCACGATATCATACTGCTGTTCGCGCAACTGTTGATGGAGTTGGTTCCATTCTGCCCGAGTAGTACGAGAAAAAATCCCTTTTCGCCAACGACGTAAAGCCACAGGTATGACTTTGTTGACTAAGGGATGCCACGGAGGAATTTCAACAAAGGTATTTTCTACTACCCAATCAAACGTAATACCGGGTATCGCCCGACCAGCATCTGTTAAAGCAGGTAAGGTATGAATGATATCGCCCATCGACGACGTTTTAATTAATAATACGCGCACCTTACGGCATCTGCTATTAAAAATGTGAACAAAATTGCTCACGATTTTATTCCTGCCCCGACGTGTTTTACCAACCACATTCGTATCTGACAGGCGTTACTTTCTCGACTACACTAAAGACCTTCTCTAATGCAGTGTTGCCGTTGCCGGCAAAACTCGCCACGAGTAGAGCAGTTTT
>JAJPJH010000012.1 GCA_021324335.1 Gammaproteobacteria bacterium | reverse complement strand
TTATCACATATCCAAACTAAATTGACTCAATTAATAAACAATTGTGTGCAAGCCAAAAAAAATAATTAATATTTAAATTAGAATGGAAATAATCATCCGTTGATCAGAAGTTTTTGATCAACGGATAAGCATTTTATTTATTTTGTAAAGTACATTTATTTGTTTCACTTAATTGTTTTATTGTTTGTAAATAAATTTCTGTTCCTTGCACATTGTCAATTAAATTTTTTATCCTAAAAATACGTTGTGCTTCTTCATTATTTTCGGGATCAATATCACTTCTTCTTACCATTTGCCAAGTCGCAATAGGCTCATCCTCTGTTCCCTTAACAGCATGCTCAACATTAAAAAGTGCTGGCTTTTCAAGTAACATATTTTCGTTTGCTTGTTGAAAATATTTTTTTACTTCTTCAAAATTTACTTCTCGACCCAAAAAGATAATCTTCTTTTCATTTTCATAAATATGAATCTCTTCCTTAACAAGAATTAAATTCCCAGTGGCAAAACTTGGTTGGATAGTTAACCTGATGAATGTTTCGCCATACTCCGTATTTCTTCTAGAACCAGTAATGATAGCTGACTCTTTGACAGGAATATATTTTTCAGGTGTCTCGGCTTTCCATTTTAGCCCTTGCCATGCTTCTTCTTTATTTAACCTGGTTTTCCCTAACGCTTTAGCGTCCTCATTTTCTTTGATAAGACTGTTAATATCTTCCTCTTTCTTTGAAAAAATTTGGCGTGAATATTGTAAACGTGACTGCTCAAATTCACGTGCTGCGGATGTCTTTATATAATTTGATGTAAACATATTTTTAAAACCTCAATGAATGAAAATAGCCATTATATATTGATATTTTAGATAATAAATGGCATTATTTAGATAATTTCTATCTATTTTATAGATTAATATGCGAACCAAAACGACATTAGATCAATGGTTGGTATTAAAAACCGTTATAGAACAAGGTGGTTTTGCTCAAGCAGCAGAATTTTTACACCGGAGCCAATCCACAGTTAGCTATGCAATTTCCCAATTACAATCCCAGCTTGGGGTTAAAATATTACAAATAGAAGGACGCAGGGCTACATTAACCCCTATAGGTAAGGTGCTTTTTCATCGTGCAACAATATTGCTGGATAGTGTCAATACTATCGAAAAAATAGCACAAGATACTCAAAAAGACTGGCCCGCAGAGATAAGTATCGTCATAGATGATCCATTTCCTCGTATCGTTTTAGCAAATGCACTTAAAGAATTTACAAATTTGTCGCAAACACGAGTTCAACTGCATGAAGCCAGCCTGTCAGGTGTGATCGAAGCTTTAGACCAAGAATATGCTGATATTGTAACTGCTTTTACAACACCAAAAGGATATATGGAATTTTGCCAAGCGCAAATCGTACAAGTGGCTGTTGCTCATATTAACCATCCTTTACACCATCTACCTTTTACACCAACCATCGAAGATTTAAAGTCCTATATACAATTGGTGGTTCGAGATTCTGCAAAATCAACAACGGTAGACAGAGGTTTTCTTGAAGCACCTCAACGTTGGACGGTTGCGAGTAGCCAACTTGCTGTTAGTTTATTACAACAGGGCATAGGTTTTGCATGGGTGCCGCTTCACTATTTAACTAATACGACGAACTTAAAACCATTGACTCTTGAAGCGGGACAAACAAGAAGATTTTTTCAAAATCTTTTATTTGGAAAAAAAACACCTCCTAATAAAGCAGCTCTTGCTTTCTCTGAATGCATAAAAACGGCTTTAAATGAATATCATCTTGAACTTGAGTTAAAACTCAATAATTTTTTATCAAAATTTAAATAAATGATTAGCATTTACTTTTTAATTGTCTATATAGATAGCCTTTAACCCACTCATGTGCCAGTTTTAATTCTAAATAATATTGCGACCCCGAATAACCACTACGTTTTGCTTTTATTTCAAATTCAATTGGATAAAAATAATAAATCTTCAACGCCTCCGCTCGCTTTGGCTCTTGTTGAGATAATTCTCTTACCAATGCTTCAATTTCTTCAGCTTCTTTATTTGACGGTGTATAAAGATGCCCTGTGCCCCGAATTAAAATTCCACCATCTTCACACAATCTTGCTAATAAGTTTTTTCTCGCAAGCGCAACAGTATCATGACCAATTTAAAGCTGATTTATGGAGAATGGTGACACTGACGCTTTGCGGAAGGAAAGAAGTTATCGTAACTCGTTGATTCTACTACTGGAGTCGAGGAGGATCGAACTCCCGACCTTCGCATTGCGAATCGGTTATGGTAATTTAAATTTAGTTTAAAATCAATGGCTTACGATGTTTTAGCTGTAACATAATCTATCTAAATCGACTACAATTGACGATTATTCTACCTCAGTTGGTGACAAAATGGTGACAGTCACATTGCGCCTTTATTAATGATTGGTTAACCTAATCGCCGCTATGTTAACGATACGCTTGGCTAGAAATTAGCAAAATAATTCCAGTAGGTCGATTTGCGAAACCAGAAGAGATTGCTCAAGCAGTCGCTTTTCTTTCTTCTGATGGTGCTTATACTGATGGTGCTTATATAGTTGGTACGGATTTGGTTATTGATGGTGGATTTACTTCGCTTGCAGAAGGAAAAACAATATGACAAGAACTCGCTCCATAATGATGATCGCGAAGACTAGTATCATTAAAGCCTATTTTTCCAATAGTCCCAAGGACGATCCAAGACGGCATGGTGAAGCTCATCAGTCTTAACGGCCTCTTCCTGATCCAAGAATTTTGGCTCTCCAAGTTGCATTGCAATTGGCTGGAGATGAGCATTGATTGACGTATAGATTGCGCGAAATACCGCTTCCTTCACCGAGTTACCAACAATCGTGGCACCGTGACCGCGCATCAGCACCACAGCGCTTTTACCGAGCGACGTAGCCAGCGAGCGACCCAATTCGCTATTCTGAATCAGCATGTTCGTCATGCCATGCTTATGCTGTATATCAAATACCGGAGCACCGGCTGCCAAAAATCCACACATATGATAAAGCGGTTGCAACGGTGTTTTACTAACGCCGAAAGGGATTAAGGCTGGGGAATGTGTATGAACAATAGCATTAACATCCGGTCGTACTCGATAAATTTCGCCATGAATAAAACGCTCCAGCGAGAGCTTCGGTCCATTGGGTTTGCAGGAGTTACTGTCTAAATCTAACTCAATAATGTAGTCCTCATAGTCCCCTCCACTAGTCCAACCAAAGTTATCACGAGTCATGAAATAGCGGTCTGCTCGGCTTGGGTCACGAACAGAAGCATGACCAAAGCCGTCAATAATATTTTCGTTTACTAAAATTCGAGTAGCAACAACGAGATCATCGATGCTTTTCTTCGTATTTGCATTCATACAGGCCTCTATTCAAATCAAAACGTTCAACACTTTCATTCTAGCTCCCAAATGCCGATAATAGCTATAAAGTTAATTGGTAAAAATCTGTAACCTCATTTGATAAAACGCCTTGCGCTGGATGATGTTTAGAGAGTTTAGCTTGTTCTTGCTTTGCAGTTAAAAATAACTCATTACACTCTGCTTCATTGATTAACCCAATTAAATTTATTTTAGAATGTGAACGCTCAATTACTTCTTTAGCTGGTATATCTATACCAAACGGCCACAACTTTTGAATTGTATTTAATGATGAGCCAAAACATACTTTCTGAATTGATAAATCATGTACAAGGTTGGCCCAATGAATGGCGCTCTGAGACATCACATCGGGTTCTGCAGTTGTATAAAGCGCTAAGCTCCCTAAATTAATTTGTTTTTTCCAAGGGATTAAAGCATGTATTGCTAATGTTTCAGCATGAAATATCGGTGATATATGCGCACAATCGGTGGCCTTACAGATTATTTTACCTTGTTCATTAACTATGATTGCTGCAAATGGCCATATTGGATTGGTATCTTTAGCAAATTGAATTGCTATTTTAATATATTCATCATCATTAACTTTCATTTTGGTTTCTCTTTTCAAATACAGCTTCAATATTATGCCCACTCGGATCAATGATAAAGGCTGCATAATAACTTTCGGTATATTGCGGTCTTAATCCTGGCGCTCCATTATCCTGACCTCCTGCTGCCAACGCTGCTTCATAAAATTGCTGAACTTGCTTTTGACTGTTAGCACGAAATGCCACATGGCAGCTTGTTACCTTCTCTGTGTTTTTATTTTGAGCAATTTCAAAGAAAGTTCCGCTTCCCATACCAAATGCCCAATAGTTTCCGTCTTCTCCAAAACAAACTTTGTACCCAAAAGGTATGAACGTTTTCTCGTAAAAAATTTTGCTTTTAGTGAGGTCATTTACATAAAGCGTAATATGATCAATCATATTAAGTCATCCCCAATACTTTATTGAACGTATTTATGAATAAATTTATTTCTTTTATAGAGGAGATTTTATCTTCCATCAGAGAATGTCTGAGTCATTATTTGGTTCTTCGATATAGTTTAAACCAATAAATTTATTTTTAAAGCATTTTTTTAGCGTCACTAAACTATTAACAATTAAAAAATCTATTAATTAAAGTGAACTTTTTATATTATATGTGTTGCAATTATATTGCATAGCATGTTATTTTGATCGGACGTACTTAATATGAGAAAAAACTATGCCGTTTCGAATAGAAGATCATCCTGGTATCTTACTTAAGAAAGCTGCTCGTCTATTTGAACAAGCAGCAAATAAGAATTTGAATAATTTAAACATTACCCATGCTCAAACTGTTATTCTTATTCGCCTTTGGGCAAAAGACGGACAAAGTCAAATAGAACTTGCAAATAGTGCGGGATTAAATCAGTCAACAGTAGTGCGCTTATTGGATCGTATGGAAAGAGATGAATTAATTAAACGCGTTCATAATAAAAATGACAGACGAATATTTAATTTTTATCTTACACCTAAAGCTAAAAACGCCTGTGAAAAACTAGAAAAATATTCCAACACTATTACTGAAATATCTCATAATACTCTTTCTAAAGATGATATTAAAAAATTAAATAAATTTCTTAGCATTATTGTAAATAATTTAGAAAATTTTTTGGGAAAAAGTAAATGAAAATTTTATTAACAGGTGGTTCAGGTAATCTAGGAACAGTACTTGCTTATCAAATAGAAAAACGTGGTGATACAGCTTTACGCTTTGATTTATATGAACCGACTGATCATCATGGTGAATTTATACAAGGATCTATTTTAAATAGAAAAAGATTATTAGAAATTTTGCCTAACACAGATTGTATTATTCATATTGCGGCCTGGCATGGTTATCATGAATTCACTAAGAAAAAAGACGTTTATGAATTTTGGGATCTCAATTGTACTGGAACTTTTAACCTTTTCCATGCCGCATTAGAAACTAATATTAAAAACATTATATTTATTTCCAGTGAAGCTGCTTCTAACAAAGATGGTAATTATGGTTGGACGAAAATATTAGGCGAAAAAATCGCTAAACGTTATTTTGAATATTATCATTTAAACATATTAACTTTACGCCCACGTGCTTTTATTCCGTTTTGGAACAAAGAAGTTTATCCATCATTTATAGATTGGGCGAAATGGTTCTGGAAAGGTGCTGTGCATATTAATGACGTAGCACAAGCTATATTGCAAGGTGTGGATTTATTATCTGCAAAAAAACTAGATCAACATCTGATCTTACCGGTAGATGGTGCATATGAATATACAAAAGCCGATTTAAAAACATGGGATGCTGCAGGTATAGGCACAACATTTAAGAAGTACTATGAAAAATACTATGATCTAGCCATTCAATACGACTTGAATCCCTCTACGAAACCAACTATCTTAGACATTTCTTCTACGCAAAAATGGTTAAACTATATCCCTCACTATAGTCTAATGAATTTGTTAGAAGAGCTATCAAAATACGGTGAAGCTGGACCACCAATAAAATTATAATTCATACTTAGGAGTAGCATATGCAAACAAATAGACCAAATAATTTTTATTCTCTTTCAATGAAATATGACGATAATTCCCCTATTAAAAAAAATTTACATGAATTAAGAAAATTATTAATGGAAACCTATCAAACAGGTGAAATTCTTTTAAATTATAAAAAAACTCGCCTGAGACAGCAGAAATTATATTTCAAGATATATACAATGATAAAATTTCCAATATCGACAAAGAAAAAGAGAATAAACAGGCCATTGAATTTCTCAATACTTTTGGAAAATTTCAATTAAAAACTAAAGATGGCAGTACGTATTCCCCAGGTAATCATTCATTAAGAACATATATAGCTCGCTCTATTTTGGAAATTGATATTAAATTTTGCGATGAAATGATCAAAAAGTTAAAAGCCTTAGGTTGCAAAGAGAAAAAAGAAAGCGAACAATCGCTTACATTTAACAAACACCCCTAATTCGACTGCTATTATGATGCATCCTAACAAAATATTGGATAGATTATTTTATTAAAAGGCACTCATTCATAAATTTACTTGGCGTAAATACCTTCAACCCATCAAAACCATCAACAGACAATAAATCCCTATCACCACTAACAATACAATCCACCTGAGCAGCCAAAGCACAAGCAATAAATTTATCATCATCCGGATCGCTGGAAATCTGCCTAGAAAGCTTTACCGGTTCAAAAAAATAAGCCCCCTGAGTAATTAATTCAACAAAATTTGTTAAATTAATCGGAGAGTATTTTTCACTTAAAATATCAAAAACGCGATTATATTCTTCTAATATTTCTACCGAAATAATAAGCTCAAGACGTTTCTCGCTCCAAGCTTTCAAAATTTGATAAGGAGGTCCAGACCAAAATATCCCTGATACAAATACATTTGTATCTAAAACCACTCGCTTTATTTTCACTTACGTTTCCTTGCTTCCTCTATCGCTTTTTTAACATGCGATTTTTTAAGCTTAGCTTTAGATGCTTGCTCTCGTGCAACCTTAATAAGGTGATTAAATTTTTCTACCGGTGGTGCAGATATCAATTTCAACATAATGACATCATCTTGGCCCACCACAACAAATTGATCCCCTACATGTAGCCCAAGGTTTATACGCACATCTTCAGGTATAACTATCTGACCTTTAGAAGATAATCGAGTTGTTGCTAATGTCTTCATACAGCTTCTCCTAATCTTACTAGTAAGATTATAGATTAAAAAATACAAAGTCACAAATGGTGACAGATTGGCTACAGTTAATATTTTACGAGATGGTTAAATTGATGTAATTTATTGATTCTACTACTGGAGTCGAGGAGGATCGAACTCCCGACCTTCGCATTGCGAACGCGACGCTCTCCCAGCTGAGCTACGACCCCATTTTGTTATCGCAAAATCATATTACGTATTCTTCAAAAACGCCAGCTCCGCCTCCGTCGACTCACGCCCTAATAACGCATTCCGCTGCGGAAAGCGGCCAAATTCCTTAATCACCCGAAAATGCGCATACGCATAAGCCAGAAACAGCTGATAAATCTGCGTCGTCTCCGTCATCGATAACGTCACTAACTGCTGATACAATCGTATCGATTTTTCCTGCAACTGCGCTTCCTCCGCATGCACCAACGGCATATAAAAAAACACTCGCTCAATCAATGTCAACGAATGATCCACCTTCTGCTGCAGTCCTTCTAAACAAATCTGCTGCGCTCGTTGGTCATAAGCAAAAGCGGTCGCTGTACCGCGATAAAGATAGCGCGGGAATTGATCTAATAAAATAATTAATGCTAAACAACCACGCGGCGTCTGACACCATCCATCTAACTTCCCTATCGTTGCCGCTTCAAATTCACTCCCAAATAAATCCGCCATCTGCTGTCTAACATTTTCATTATCACCAAACCATAAAGTGGTACGCTCACTTGTCGGCAAATCAGCTGACCCAAGTGCGCCAAACCAAAAATTTAACAATTCATGAACTTTATCTACTGGCATCTTATTCTTTTCCACTGTTATTTATAATTTATCGTTATTTGCAATGATTTTTATTAAATTTGCAATCAATTTTTCCGTTAAATGCGCTTTATCCCGCGTGGGATCAAATTCTACAATTTCCGTCCCAATTAATTTAGGATCTGACATCACTTGTAATAATCCCTCGCAAACCTCGCTAGCCGAAAGACCATTTTTTTCTGGGACATCCACCCCCGGCGCTTCGGAAGGATCAATACTATCTAAATCCAAGCTAATTCCATAGCCTATAGTATGCCGACTAACCTGCTGCACTGCTTCCTGCAATACTGGAATAAAACCCCGCTCTTTGACCTCTTCTATAAAATAAACCCGTACATTCAAGCGCTTCAATAATTCCGCCTCCCCTCGCTCAAAACTGCGTACACCAATCAGGCAGACATTTTCTGGTTGGAGCTTAGGCGCATCATGCAAAATAGAGGTTAATGTGCCATAACCATACCCCATCAAACTAGCTAGCGGCATTCCATGAATATGCCCCGATTCCGTTGTTTCCGGTGTATGACTATCCATATGTGCATCAATCCAAACTAACCCGATATTTCCCTGATCATGCAACGTATCATAAACACCACTCCAGGTACCGATTGCCGACGTATGATCGCCTCCCATGATACTAAAACGCTGCTTATAGCGAACTAATTCAGCAACTTCATGAGCAAGTTCTAAACAAACCTGCCTGATCATTTCATCATCTCGCAATAAAGATTGTTGCTGAAGCGGTTGTATGATTTTTTTCCACTGCAAAGGAAGATTCATATTTAACAAAAAAGGCGATTTTTGAATCACCAAGGGTCCCTCTCCCGTATGACAGCTGGCTCCCGCGATTCCTGATGCATAACCGATTAGATATAATGGATGCTGCATCACGGTGATTCCTTATGAGGTAGACACAAATCTAGTTTAACAGATTTTCCCTATCACCCCCATTAAGTAAGATGATGTTGTTTCCTAACCCTTTAAAAATTTGTTAGAATTTGACAGGACTTAATGTATTACTTAAAGGATTTTATTTTCCATGAACCCACAGCGAACATTTCAATTTGTTGACCATTTTTGGGATACCTACATCCTTCCTACTCTCATGGAATATATTAAAATCCCCAATAAATCCCCCCTATTTGATAAAAATTGGCACGCTCATGGCTATATGGCCCAAGCGGTTAGCTTATTAACCAATTGGTGTAAAACCCATGCCATCGAGAATATGACGCTGGATGTGATCCAGTTCGATCAGCGAACACCTGTCATCTTTATTGACATCCCCGGAAGCAATGAGGAGACCGTCTTATTATACGGCCATTTTGATAAGCAACCTGAAATGACAGGCTGGGATAGCGACTTACACCCATGGAAACCGGTGTTACGCGGCGACCGCTTATACGGACGCGGTGCGGCAGATGATGGCTATGCCACTTTTGCCTCCTTAACCGCCATCAAGGCCTTGCGCGAGCAACAGATTCCCCATGCTCGCTGTATTATCCTACTTGAAGGCAGTGAAGAAAGCGGCAGTTCAGATTTACCTTTCTATATTGATGCCTTAAAAGACCGCATCAGAGATCCCAGCTTAATTGTTTGCCTGGATTCAGGATGCGGTAATTATGACCAATTATGGACGACCACTTCACTCCGTGGTCTTAGTGCAGGTTTCCTTACTATCAACGTGCTGACACAAGGCGTACATTCTGGTTTAGGTAGTGGCATTGTGCCTTCCTGTTTTCAAATTTTGCGACAACTA